>DASTZC010000251.1 GCA_035764505.1 Candidatus Polarisedimenticolia bacterium | reverse complement strand
TCACGACAGTGAGACCGTTACTAAACTCTTCTCTGTTAATAAGTTCCATGAAGACTGTCCGGAGTGGAACGGAGGAAACTGAGGGATCCCCGCCCCCAACCGCAGGGACGAGGCGAGAGTATAGCACAGGGAACATTGAGGGCGGATGGCCCAGCTCACCTCATGTTCAGCCTGCGGATGTAGCGTAGGCGGCGTGGCCCCAGATCCAAGGACGAGGCGAGAGCACAGCGGTATTCGGAGAGGGCCGGGCGCCGTATTTTCAGGACACGGGGCAGGAGTGGCTGCTTTTGTACGCGGGAGCAATCGGCCCGCAATTGAGGACTAACGTCCCCCGTTTCGATTGTTGTTCCTGTTGTTCCTGTTGTTGTTGTTATTGTTGTTGTTCTCGCTGCCACACTGTGGAGGATATCCTGGAGGGCAATTGCCCGTGCAACACTTATCGCTGCAAATGCAGGGTCCCATGTTATTGGTAGGAGCAGAACCACCGTCCGGCTTCGCCTGCTGCTGTTTCTGATCGTTCAGATCGAAGATGCTGAAGGTCCACTCGGTGTAGTTCTCGTGCTCGTGGTAGCGGCGGAACGACATCTGGTCCCAAAGGCTCACGACGCCGACGATCGGACCCACCGGCTGTCCCGGCGCGGTGACCGAGACCTTGCCATCCTTGTCCTTCCCGTCCTCCTCCGGCTGGGTCCAGTCGGTGAGCCCTGAGCGCGCCTTGAAGATCTTCAGCTGCCCTTGGTTGCGCTGGTTCGATCTTTTCAGCTTCTCGTCGAACTCGTCGAGGCCCTGGCCCAGATCGTCCAGGCCGGGAATCCCCTCTCCCTCCCCCTGCGGGGCGTTGGGATTGATGAACCCCTTGCCCGAGGGATCGGCGATAAGGATCCCCCATTTCCCGTCCGGGGCCATCGGATCGCGATACAGCCTGCGGATGTAGCGCAGGCGGCGCGGCCCCAGCTCCATGAGAGATTCCAGCGAGGTGGGATAGGCGCCGCCGTGCTCCCCCTGGTATTTCTTGATCGCCTTGGCGTACTGGTTGCCGCGGAAGATCAGCTCCTTCTCGTTCTCGCGCCGCTCGAGCGAGCTCCACTGCTGCGCCACGACCGTCATAAAGATCAGCAGCAGGGTGATGCCGATCATCACCGCGATGAGAAGGTGGCCCGATTCGCGCGACCGATTGCGCTCGTTCGCTTGATCCCTCCCGCATGATATGGCCCTGTTCATCTTCCGACCCTGCCTAACTCACTGAATGTTGATCGTCAGCTGATGAGGAGTGCTCGTGAAGGCGTTGCCCTGGAGCGAGGCTATGACTTCCCCCTGGCATGACTTTCCGCCGCCGCACTCGGTGGGGCAGTCGTTCTGGGGACGCAGCACCGTGAACGCATCGCCATTATCGTCGGTCGTATCCTGGCTCGGAGTGAAACTAGCGTTGAAAGTATCGTTGCCACTCGTGTTGTTTTGCAGTTTGAAGATGATCGTCACGCCCGCGATGGGGTCCCCGTTCGTGTCGATGGCCGTCGCCTTGAAGCACACCTCCTGGCTGCACGACTCGATCAGATCCGTGCTGTCCTCACAGCCTGGACTCTCGGTATCGAGGTTGATCTGGATCTCGCTGATATTCCCCTGCACCGTATTCAAGGTCAAATCGCCGGTGGCGTTCCCGGAGCGCGCAGTGACCGTCGTGGTAGTGCTGGTCGCCAGAAAGACGGTCGCATTACCGATGGAGTCCGTCCGGATCGGAATGTTCGCGGCCGGCTCCGGATTGCTGAACGTCCCCTTGAAGAGCAATCCGGCGGTGGCGGAGAAGCGCACATCCTGATCCTCTTGCGGCACCCCCGCCTTGCTGTAGACGGTGGCAACCACCTGCGCGGTGCCGCAGGCGCCTCCACCGATGATATTGCAATTGGGATCGTCGCTCTTGACGATCGTGGTAGGCGTCGCCGCGACGACGATGGTGGAATCCGCCGGGGCGACCTTGTCGGACCCCCGGCAGGCGGCGCCCAGGGCCAGGGCGAAGGCCAGGAGCATCACCCCCGCCGCTGGAAACAGTCTCGAAAATCGTCCCGTGGAATCGCTCATATGGGTAGGAACTCCCTTCCGGGGAACCGCGTCCCCTATCGAATCACCACTCTGAATAGTTTGTTCCGTCCAGCGCCGTGCCGGAAGCACCGCTGTGGACGTCATAGATGCCGCCCGCGGCATCTTCACCTTCATCCTCGCCCATCTCCGCCATCTCCAGCTGCCAGCTGTCGGACGACCCGGTGATCGGATCCACCGGCACCTTGCGGATGTAGCCCGCCTCGACCAGGTCCTCCAGCGTGGCGGGATACTTCCCTTTGTCGGTGAAGTACTGATCGATGACGTCGCGCAGGGTGTAGAGGTCCTCTTTCAGGACCGCCTCCTTGGCCTTCTGCGGCGTGTGTTTGAACTGCGGCACGGCCAGCGCGGTGATGATGGCAATGAGCGCAACCACGATGAGAAGCTCCAGAAGCGTGAAGCCCTTCGCCGCGCTCTTGTCCCCCGGTTCGACCGACCGCTTTCGCCGCATCATCGTCTCACCAATCCTCGTACTTGCTGCCGTCCAGCGCCGTGCCGCTATAGAGCGTATAGACATCGTAGACGTTCTGGCGGCCCCAGGACTTCGAATCGAAATCATCCTGGTAGGAGCGCTTTCCCCATTCGTCTTTCCCGGTGAACGGGTCGGTCGGGACCCTCCGGAGGAACTTGAGGGTCCGGGTCGAGCCGACCTGCGGCACTCCTTCCACCAGGTCCTCGAGATCAGGAGGGTATCCTTCCGAATCGACCCCTTCCTTCTCGATGAGCCCCTTGTCGGAGTACTCCTTGTAGAGGTCGATTGCCTCGCGCATCGTCCGCAGGTCCCGCTTCAGCTCCAGCTCCTTCTGCCGCTTTAGCGTCGTCTTCGCCACCGGCATCACCGCCCCCGCCAGAATCAGCAGCACGGCGATGCACACCAGGACCTCGACCAGCGACAGACCTTGCTGACGTCTCACTTGCTCTGAACCTCCACGTGCACGGCCGGCGAGAACTGCGCCGGAAGCGGCTGTCCCTGAGGATCCAGGACCGAGGCCTCGGCGAAAGTCAGGTTGGTCGTTCCCGGAGACACGGCGGTGAACTGCAGCGTGCACAGGACCCCCGCACCGGTCGCCCCGGTGGGGACACCCACCCGGGCCAGCGCCACGAAGACCTCGTTCAGCGTCGAAGCCTGCGCGTTGTAGATCGTCGAGGCCCCGTCGCGCTTCAGGAAGTCCCCTTCCGCCCCAGGCGGCATGAACTGCAGGATCTTGGGGTCGTACATCACGTGGAAGGGGACGCTTCCGACCCGGGTCCCCTGGCCGATCATCACCTGCACCATCACCAGGTCGCCCGTCTTGGCGAGGATGTTCTGCGGATTGAAGGAGACGACGGCCGGTGGAGGCGGTGCTGCCGGGTTCGGGGCTGCTCCTCCCCCTCCTCCGCCGCCCGAGTTGGCCACAGCCGGCAGGCCCTGCTGCGCCCGAGCTCCGTTGTCAGTGGCCGGCTGCTGCGCGGCCGGAATCTGGTTCGACGGCCCCGGAATCGCAGGAGCGACGAGTCCCGAGGCTCCGACACCGGGAGCCGGCGCCTCTTCGCCCGCGGGGGGCGCCTGCCCCTCTTCCGGCGCGACCTCCTCCTCGGGCGACCCATCGGACTCGAACGGCGCTCCGAAGGGGCTGGTTCGCGACACACCCCGCAGCCCCACATCCTGGTCGGTGCCGATCCAGAGCGGCTCCATGTCCGCGACGGTGATGTCGGGAACACGGATGATATGGGGCGTGAGGGTGAGGACGATGTCGGTGGTCTTTTGCTCCTTTTCCGTCGTGCCGAACAGCGACTTCAGGAGCGGGATCTGCGACAGCCCGGCGACGCCGCTCATGGTGGAGCGCTCCTCCTCCCGGATGAGGCCGGCCAGGAGGTTGGTCTCGCCGTCCTTCAGGCGGATCTGCGTCTCGATCTCGCGCGTCCCGATGATCGGCTGGCTCACTCCACCCCCGGCGGAGACCACGCCGGCGACGTTGGAGAGCTCCACCTTGAGCTTCATGCTGATTTCCTTGTTGTGGTGGACGCGCGGCTCCAGGTCGATGTTGATGCCGACGTTCTGGTAGGTGAAAGAAGTGATGGGGGCGAAGACGCTGCCTCCGGTCGTCGCCGTGTTGAAGGTCGTCGTCGGAATCGGGATCCGATCCCCGATCTTCACCGAGGCCTTCTCCCCTTCGGAGACCCGCACCTGCGGCTTGGCGAGCACTTTGGCGTCGGCGTCGCTGCGCAGGAAGTTCAGCACCACGTTCGGGATCGGCCCGACGGCGTAGTTTCCGAGCTGCTGCAGCAGCCCCAGGTTGTTCAGCGGAACCGAGTCGCCGCCGGTATACCCGATGGTCAGCGACTTGCCGGAGGCGCCGCCGGCCCCCACCAGATCGATCCCCAGGTTCTGCAGGATGTTCCGGTTCAGCTCCAGCAGCTGCACGTCGACGATCAGCTCCGATTTCGCCTTGTCGTTGGATTCGATGATCTTCTCGGCGACCTGCACGCGCTCGGGGGTGTCACGGATGGTGATGGCGTTGAGCCGGTCGTTCTGCGCCAGCTGCCTGGCGTCCAGGAGCGTGCGCAGCAGCACCTGGACATCCTTGACGTCGGCGTTGCTGAGGTAGAAGGTCTGGATTACCAGGTCGTCGTATTCCTTGTGCTTCTGCTGATTGTCGTCGGCCACCAGAATGGTGTTGGCGTCCCAGACCTTGAAGAAGTGCTTGTTCTGCGCCATCAGGATCTCGAGCGCCTTCGAGAAGCTCACGTCGGAGAGCTCGACCGTGACCTTCTTCCCGAGATCCACCCGCTCGTCGTACAGAAAGGTGATGCCCGTCGCCTTGCTCAGGGCGTCGTACACCTTGCGGATCGTCTCGTCCTTGAACTTCAGCGCGATCGGGATGTTCGACTTGGGGTTCAGGCGAGGGACCTCGCGACCGGCCATCTTCGCCTTTTCCTTCATCTTCTCCATGTCGCTCGGCTCCTGGCCCTTGCGCTTCTTGTATTCCGCCACCAGCTTCGCCATCTCGTTCGCGGCGTACTGGTTGGAGGGATCCAGCAGCACGGCCTGCTGCATCTCGGCCATCGCCGGCTCCAGCTGCTCGGCCTGGGCGTAGCGCTGCCCGCGCTCGAAATGCTCCTGCGACGCCCGCAGACGCGCCCGAGCGAGGGCCACCTGGTACTTGATCTCCCCCGGCTTCGCTGACAACGCCTTGGAGAAGGCGAGCACCGCCTGGTCGTAATTCTCCGCATCCATGTACTTCTGCCCCTGGCGGTACGGGGCGGTCGAAGCGACACAGCCCGCCAGCGGCAGGAGAACGAGGAGGAGAAGAGCGATTCGGGGCCTTGCCGAGCTGAGCTTGATCATCAATTTAGCCTCGCGGGATCGTCCCGTTGAGCAAGCGTCGCCCCGCTCACGGACCCATCCGTAGTTTTTGAGACTGATCCGAGAAGAGGGGGTCGGTGTAGCCGATCTTCACCCAATCGTAGCCGATGTCCAGGACCTTGAATTGCTTTTCCACGATATCGCCGCGCCGCGCCATCATCATGTCCTCGCCGATGTAGAGCACCGCCATCTTGTTGGCCTCCGACCCGAGGTAGCCCGAGTAGCGGAAGGTGATGGCCGGAGGCACCGGCTTGGGAGGAGGCGGCGGCGTCATGCCCACCGGCAGGCCGGTCGAAGGGTCGATGGGAGGCTGCACGGCAGCCAGCGCCTGCGCTTCCTCCGCCTGCTTGATCCTCTGGTTTTCCTGTTCGATGGCGGCCTGGCGCGCCGTTTCGGCGGCGCGCCGCGCCTCCTCGATGCGCGCCAGCTCCTCCGGGCTCGGGGGCGGCGGCGGGATGTTACCGTAGCGGAAAATGTTCCGCTGGCTCGGATCGTAGCGGATCGCCTCATCGTCCAGACGCTCCAGGATCACTCCCGGGAGCTTGACCGAGGAAAGCTTGCTCAGCGCCACCGCGACTTCCTTGGGAGGCCCGGTGACGAAGACCGAATCGTCCACGCCCGCGCCCGCGGCGGAGCTTCCCGCCCGCGTGTAGAGGAACGCCGACACCACGACGATCAGGGCCCCTCCCAGAATGAGCTCGCGGCGCCGCTTCTTGAGATCCAGGGCCAGCTCCATCTCAGGTCTTCCCTTCGGGCTTCTTGGGGGCTGCCGGCTTGAGGTCGCGCAGCTCCGGGGCATCGAAATAGGTTGACAGGTGAATGTTCAGGTCGAGCAGGGCGCCGCCGTCCTTCGAACCCCCGAGGGTCACGCTGTCCACGATCAGGAAATTCTCCGATTTCTCGATCTTGTTGATGAACTGCCGCAGGTTCCGGTAATCGCCCGACAGGGGGACATTCACGCTGAAGCGGACCAGGCCGACCTTGTCGAGCAGCTCCGGCTGGTAGGCGATCGTCTCGGGGTCCATCCCGAGCGAGGTGGCGATGGCGCGCACCTCGCGCTGGATGCGGATCATCCGCAAGTCCTTGGTCCCGAGGATGTCGCCGTAGAACTTCTTCACCTTCTCCTGCTCCCCCTCGAAGCGCTGGTCGAGGTCCTTCATGGTGCCCACCCGGCGGGAGACCTCGGAGAGGCTCTGCGTGACCGCGGCCAGCCGCTGCTCTTCCACGGCCTGGCGGTGCAGCCGCGGCAGGTTCATCGTCACGTACAGGATGATGTTGAGCACCGCGACGATCCCGAGGACCACCGCCACCTTGACGCGCTCCTCGCGGATGTTGAAGCGGCCTCGCTTGCTTCCGGTCATGGCCTTCGTCATCGCCCGTCCCCGTCGTCGTTCGGGTCCTGCGGGGGAGGCGGGGGCTCCTCGGCCGGCGGCGGCTCTCCGGCCACCGGCTCCTCCTCCACCGGCGCCTGCTGCAACGTCTCGGCGGGAGTGAGCTGGCGGAACTTCCAGGTGTTCTCGGCTTCCATCGAGGGCACGGCTCCCAGAACGCCCGAGATGATGTCGGCAATCTCCGACTGGGGCAGGTCGTAGACATCCATGTCGACCTTCTGGCGGAGATCGAACTTCCCGTCGAAGATGAAGATCATCGTCCGGTTCTTCATCAGGTAGTCGATCACGTCCTCGAGCGGCTTGTTCTCGAAGTGAGCCGCGGCCCGGGCCGCCGCCTCGGTGCGCGCGGCGCGGCCGTCGGCTTTCGGCTGCTGACCGCCTCCGATATGCGCGCCGGGCTTGAGCAGCGGCCGGCCGCCGGCTCCGCGCTTGGTGGCATTGGGATTCTGCCGCATGCCGGGAGCCACCGCAGTCTTCCCGGCCCCGCGCTCGGTCGAGGTCGCCTGCCCCACAGTGCCATCCCGCACCGTCGGGGTCGCGGGATAGGGTGTGGACACGGCCGGCTTCGGATTGGATTTCGGGGCCGGCAGCGAAGCCGCCAGCGTCGCCGCCGGCGGCAGGCTGCTCGGCGGCGGGGCCTGGTGCGTCTCGTAGGGCACCGGGGGGATGGCCGGCTTGTCCGCCGCTTTCTTGGGCGGGTTCTTGGGCTCTTCCCCGGCGACCGTGGCGGGGGTTTTCGCGGGAGCGACCGGAACGGCCGGAGCGTCGGCGCGCCCGCCGGGAACGTAGTCGAACTTGAGCGAGAAGAGGAGGTCCCCTCCCCGCTGCTCACGCCTCTCGCTGCCGGGATAGATGCGCGAGAAATAAGGGCTGCGGATCAGGTTCTCCTCGAAATCGAGGAGCCCTTCCTGGTCCTTCGCCAGCCCCTCGGCCACGACCGAGATCCCCTCTGCCTGAATCTCGGGACGAATCGACGCCATCATCACCGTCGCGGGGACCACCTCTTCCAGCCGGTTGAACAGCTCCGTCCAGGAAAAGATCCGCTTCCGGATGGCGTCGTTCGCGAACTCGGCCTCCCGCGCCAGCCCCTTGAAGTCGAGCTTCGTCAGCTTCACGCTGAGCCGCCGCTCGTCCCGGATGAGGCTGTCGCGCTTGGCCTGCTTGATCTGCATCTCCTGTCCCGATTGCTGCACCGAGCTGCCGGCATGCAGGAAGAGCCAGACATTCACCGCCGTGAGCGCCGCCAGGATGGCCGCGGCGGAGCCGAATCCGGTCCAGTAGAGGGTGTTGTTGCGGAAGGGGCGCGTCGCGAGGTTGATCTCCAGCAATTTCACGGACGCCTCCCCATGGCCGCGCCGATGGCGGCCGCGAGTGTCTGCCAGCGCGAGTCCTCCGGATCGGATCCGGCGGGTAGCGTGACCACCTTCCCCGGATCGACAATCCGGACCTCGCAGCCCAGCTCCTCCCGGACCAGGCCCGGAAGGATCTTCCCTTCCCCGTTCGAGGACTTCACGTACGCGGAGGCCAGCGCCTTTCCCGCGAGATGCTCGCGGTAGTAGGCGGCGCAGGAGGCCAGCTCCCGCCGCACCGCGGCGCCGTGCGAATCGGCGGCGCGCTCCTCGTCGGACATCGCCTTGCAGCGGTAGAAGCAGAGGGCACCCTGCCGGAAGAAGAGCACCGTCAGGTAGCCGGGAGCGGCATTGACCATGGCCCAGTCGCCCTGATCGAGCGAGGCCTTCTCGGGGAAGCGGGCGACCAGGTTCACCAGGTTGAACGACTCCAGGTCCACCAGCCCCGCCTGCCGGTCCAGCCCCGTGAGCAGCCTTTCGTATTGAAAGAGGACAGGCCGCTGCGCCAGCGTGACCAGGAAGTCGGGCTCCCCGGAGCCGGCGTCGGAGAGGAGCTGGTAATCCAGCGCCGCCTCCTCGATGCGGAACGGCAGGACCTTCTGCATGCGGAAGCGTATCAGCTCCACCACCTCGCGCCGCGTCGCCGGCATGCGGTTGAACTTCAGGATGGAGACGCGCGCCACGCTGTCCGGCAGCACCAGGCTGACGCGGTCCTCGCGCGGGGCCACTTGAAGGAGCACCTCGCGGATCGCCTGCTGCACCGGCGCCGTCTCCATGAGGTTGCCGCGCGCCAGGGAGGGAGCGACCGCCCCCGGCGGCAGCGCCGCCTCGGCATGCGCCGCCACCGAGACCCGCGCCGGCTCCCCCTTGCGGCGCGCCGCGGGGCCCCCCAGCCGGATGGCGCCGACCTTTCCGGGAACCACGCAAACGGCCACCGCCGGGAAGCGGGGCTTGAGCCTCGGCGGCGCCACGCCGGGCGCCATGCCGATCTTCTGGAGAATCACCTCGATCTGAGGCAGTGCCAAATCACCCTCATTCGACGAACGTGACTTTGTTGATCTCGCGCAGCGTCGTCGCCCCTTCCAGGGCCCGGGCCAGGGCAATGTCGCGCATGAACACCATGCCCTCCTCGCGCGCGGCGCGCTTGATCTCGGCGGCGGAGCGCCGGTCCAGGATCAGCTGGCGGATGCGGTCCGACATGTCCAGGATCTCGGCGATCGCCATGCGCCCCTTGTAGCCGGTGCCGTTGCACTCCAGGCAGCCGCGCCCCTCCTGGAACTCGTGCTGCTCGTAGCGCAACGGATCCAGCCCGCTCTCCTCCAGCTGCGCGCGGGTCGCCCGGATGGGGTGCTTGCAGCGCACGCAGATCAGGCGCACCAGGCGCTGGGCCACGATGCAGTTCAGCGCCGAGACGAAGTTGTAGGGCTCCACCTTCATGTTGAGAAACCGCCCCAGAACGTCGACGACGTTGTTGGCGTGCACGGTGGTGAACACCAGGTGCCCGGTGAGGGCCGACTGGATGGCGATCTGGGCGGTCTCCTCGTCGCGGATCTCCCCTACCATGATCTTGTCGGGGTCGTGCCGCAGGATGGAGCGCAGGCCGCGCGCGAAGGTGAGCCCCTTCTTCTCGTTCACCGGGATCTGGGTAATGCCCTGGAGCTGGTACTCGACCGGGTCCTCGATGGTGATGATCTTGTCCTCCACGCTCTTGATCTCCGACAGCGCGGCGTACAGCGTAGTGGTCTTGCCGGATCCGGTCGGCCCGGTCACCAGGATCATCCCGTAGGGCTCGCGGATGAACTTGCGCATCTTGCGCAGGTCCTCGGCCGAGAAGCCCAGCACGTCCAGCCGCAGCTCGTGGAACTCCTGGTTCACCGATTCCTTGTCCAGGATGCGGATGACCGCATCCTCGCCGTGCACGCTGGGCATGATGGAGACGCGGAAGTCGATCGTGCGGCCGCGGATGCGCAGCTTGAAGCGACCGTCCTGCGGCACGCGCTTCTCGGCGATGTCCAGCTCCGACATGACCTTGATGCGGGAGATGATCGTGGAATGGAACTTCTTGTCGATCGGCTCCATGGCGTTGATCAGCACGCCGTCGATGCGGTACTTGATCATCACTTCCCGGTCGCGTGTCTCGATGTGGATGTCGGAGGCCCGCCGCTGCAGCGCGTTGAAGATGGTGGTGTCCACCAGCTTGACGATGGGGCTCTGGTCGGAGGTGATCTTGTCGATGGTGAGCGCGTCTTCGCCGCTCTCGTCCTCCTGGATCAGCTGCAGCTTGAACTCCTCGGTCGCCTCCTCCAGGACGCGCTGGGAGGACTCGCTCTTCTTGAGGATCTCCTGGATGGCGGAGGGGCTGCCCACCGCCGGCACCAGCGACCGACCCAGCAGCAGCTCCAGGTCGTCCATCATCAGGACGTTGCTGGGGTCGGCGATGACCACCAGCAGCTTGCCGCCCTCCATCTTCCAGGGGACGAAGTTGTAGCGGAACATCAGGTCCACCGGGATGGAGCGGAACAGGTCGGAGTCGATCTGGAAGTCTTTGAGGTCGACGTACGGGATCTTCAGGCGCTCGGCCAGGCGCTGCGCGTGCAGGTCCTCGGAGAGCGCCTCGGTGTCGCGCGGGACCTCGGGCGCCGGCGCGACGGCCGGCTCGGCAACTCCCGCCGCGGCGGGCCGGCGCTTCATCTCCTGGGCCAAGACGGCGCTCCTTTCCGGAGGATCGGGCTCATCGTCCCTGCATCCCGTAGCTCTTGATCAAGGGCAGATAAATCGCCAGCATGATCGACGCGATGACCAGCCCCATGAACACCAGCATCACCGGCACCAGGAGGGCCTCGATGTTCTGCAGGCTGTTGTCGATCTCCTCGTCGTAGAGGGCCGAGACGTTCTCCAGCATCTCCTGCAGCGCCCCCGTCGACTCCCCCACCTTCACCATCTCCAGCGCCAGGTCGGAGAACAGCCCGGTCTGCTCGAGCGAGGCGGCCAGGGCGTTCCCTTCCCGGACGCGTCCGGGCACTTTCGTGAGCCGGACCTGAAACAAACGGTTTCCCGCCGCCGGCGCGGCGATTTCCAGCGAGTTGACCAGCGGGATGCCGCCGGAAACCAGCGTCCCCAGGGTCCGGGTGAACCGGGAGACGCAGTATCTGTGGATGATGGAGCCGAGGAACGGGAGCTTCAGCACCACCGTGTCGACGGTGAGGGCGCCCGCGGCGGTCTTCCGCCAGGCGGTGAACCCGAGGAAGCCTCCCAAAAGCGCCAGCGCGATCAGCAGCGAGTTGTGCTGCACGAACTTCGAGCTGCCCACCAGGACCCGGGTGATGAGGGGCAGGTTGGCATTTCCTCCGAATCCCTCGTAGATCTCCGAGAACTTCGGCAGCACGTAATAGAGGAGGATCCCCAACACCACGAAGGACATGCCGAACAGGATGGCGGGGTAGATCAGGGCGGCGATCACCTTGCTCTTCAGGCCCAGCACCTTCTTGGTGTGGGCGATGTAGCGGCGCAGCACCGAGGCCACCTCGCCGCTGCGCTCTCCCGAGGCCAGCGAGGAGGAGTAGATCGGCGGGAAGAGATCTCCCTGCGAGGAGAACGCCTCCGACAGGGCAGCCCCCGATTTCACCTGGTCGCGGATGTCGGAGAGGGCCTTCTTGAAAGCAGGATTCTTGCGGCGCTCCAGGAGCACGTCCAGGCAGGAGACGATCGGCAATCCCGCCTGGATCAGGGCGGCGAGCTGCTGGTTGAAGATCAGGAACTCCTTCATCTTGACCCGCTTCCGGCCGATGCCCGGGACGAATCCCCCCAACCCCGCCTTGCGCCGTATCGAGAAGACCAGGAAGTCCTTGCGCTCCAGGTCGCGCTTCAGCGCCTCGGCGTCGTCGGAGATGTAGACGCGCTCCACCACGTCCCCGTCGGCGGTCCCCATCTTGGCGATGAATTCAGGCACGTCGCTTCCTTCCTAGGGCTGGGCGGACGCGGTGATCGTCATGAACAGCGCCCGGTTGCTGCTCTCCATCTTCGAGGCGCCAAAGATGTAGAGCTTGTCTTCCTTCAGGTTCAAGGCCGTGTCGAGCACCCGCGCGTAAGTGCCCTCCGGGTTCTCGGGTCCCTTGGGCGCCTCGCGGCGGTCCAGGGTGAAGCGCTTGAAGCGCACCAGCTTCTGGTCGTCGGAGGCGTAGTCCACCGCGAAGCTGATCCGGTAGTCCTCCCCTACTTCGACGCTGGCCTTCTCCCCTTCGCTGGCCGTGATCGTGGCGCTTCCCAGGAGCCGGTAGTCCGACCAGCGGGTGGAGAGCTCGTTGAGCTTTTCGATCACGCCGCGGATGCGGGGCGAGATCTTCTCCGGCGGCTTGTCGGCGGAAGCCAGGATCAGCTGGAAGGCTACCTCGACGTTCTTGGGAGGCAAATCGTAGCCTCGGATCATTTCACCGATTTTCTTCAGAGTCTGCTCGTCGTCGGTGACCGCCAGGGTCTTCAGCCGCGGCTGCATCTGCACCGAGCCTTTGGCCGACAGCAGGGGCTCGATCAGGAGATAGACGTCGTTGACGTCCTTGAAGCGCACGGTGAACAGCTGGGTGGGAAGCGATTCGGCCTTGCTCGACTCCGCGCCGAGATGGAGGAAGCCGGGCGCCGACAACATGATGAGGATGAACAGACAGGCGCGTCCGAGGCGTCTATCCGGCCGCTGCATGCTCCCTCCATTCTCAGAGGTCAATGGTCTCGTCCACGATGAGAATGACGTCGGTGGCGTCGGCCTGCCCACCGACATGGAAGGTGTAGACGCGCGCCGAAGCTGACGCTAGATCCTCCATGACCGGAGGCTCCGCACCGTCGTCGCCGGCTTCCAGGCGCGCCGTGTCGGCCGGGCCTGGAACCGGGACGGCAGGAGGCTGCAGCTTCACCGAGGGGACGACCATGAAGGCCAGCACCAGCACCGCCGCCGCCACCATGAAGCCGGCGGAGGAACCCAGGAGCAGGACGCGCAGCGGACTGAGCACCGTGCGGCGGGGGATCTCGGCGTCCCGGATGCCGACCCGGATGGCGGGCCAGAAGCCGGTCCAGAACTCCTCATCCTGGCGGATCTCTTTGATCCCGCGGAAGAAGCTGGAGGGATCGAGAGGCTCTTTCATTCCTTCTTGTCCTCCCGTCCCCGGGCATACTCGGGAAAGAGGCGGCGAAGCCCTTCCTGCAGGACCTTCCTTGCCTCGAGGATGTGGTTGCGCACGGTGGATTGGGACATTCCCAGGATCTCACATACTTCCTCGGTCGGCATGCCCTCGATTTCCCTGAGGACGAAAGCGGCCCGCTGCCGGTGGCTCAGCTTGCGGGCCAGCACTCCGAAGATTCTCTGGACCTCGCCCGGGGCGAGGGGCTGATCGTCCGGCAAGGAAAGCGAAGGCAAGCGGTCGACTCCTTCAGGATCCCGCGATTCGATTGAATCGCGGCGCGACTGGCGGCGCGAGAAATCGATGGCGACGTTCACGGTGATACGGTGCAGGTAAGCGGGGAAGGAGCCTCCTTCCCGGTATTTTCCCAGCACCTGCCAGAGGCGGATGAAGACCAGCTGGGAAACGTCCTTGGCCGCCTCATCCTCTCCGACGATCTGCCGGGCAATCCGGAACACCTGGTCACGCCATCTCCTGACGATTTGCTCGAAGGCGGGGAGGTCCCCCCCCTGCGCCTGCCGGATCAGCTCCCTTTCATCCATCCTTGCAACCCCCACGGGATTGCCGGCTTCGGAGTGAAAGGGTTACCGGTTCCACCCTACAAACGGACCCGGAGGGCGCAGCGTCTAGGACAATTTTCGGGCTTCGCTTGGTGATTTTGTGCAAGACGTTCATCCGCTTAAACTTCCGCCCGGTATATTTTACCCTGACAGCCTGGGAGAAACTGGCCTGGGACCCTTAGCCGCGCGGGTGCCTGTGGTACCCAGGCCTGGAGGGCCGGGTTTCCAGGTGGTCGTGGCCGAGAACCGGCAGGGGGTACCGCCGGCCGCGCGCATCTTCGAGCGACAGCTCGGGCTTTCCCGGGATGATCCGGCCGATGCATAGACGCTTGCGGGCAGGGACGCGCCGGGACAGCTCGGCCATGCGATGCGGAGGAACGCAATAGAGGAGTCGATAGTCTTCGCCCCCGTGCAACGCCATTTCGAGGGCCTTTTCGGCGCCAAGCAGCCCGCGTGCGGCCGGATCGAGGGGGAGGGATTCGGCGAAAAGCAGCGCGCCGACGTGCGAGGCCCGGCAGAGCCGCCGCAGATCACGGGAAACCCCGTCGCTCAGGTCCATGGCAGCCGAGGCGAGGCGATGCCGGCTCAGCTGGCGGCCGAGCTCGATCTCGGGCTCGGGTTGGAAATGCCTTTTCAAGGCGCGCTCTCTCCAGAGAGCCTCACGGCCGCGCCGGGTTCTTCCGGCCGGGGACCGTTTTCCTCCCTCCAGCAGCTTCAGGCCCAAGGCGGAACCGCCGAGGCTGCCCGAGACGAACAGGTGATCCCCGGCGCGCGCGCCGCCACGCGTGAGGGGGCGGATTCCCCGCGGCAAGGCTCCCACCAGCGTCACGTCGAGGGCGAAGCGCTCCGATCGCGTGAGGTTGCCGCCGATGAGGACCGTCCCGCTCCGTTTCGCCCGGCGCGCCATCCCCCGCAGCACCGCCTCCAGGTAGTCGAAGGGCAGGCCCGGGGGGAGGAAAAGACTCAGCAGCGCCCAGCGCGGCTCGGCTCCCATGGCGGCGAGATCGCTCAGATTGACCGATAGCGCCTTGTCACCGAGCAGGTCGGGGGGATGCAGCGCCCTCCTGAAGTGGACGCCTTCCACCATCTGGTCGGTTGTCAGGATGATGCGTTGGCGGGGGGGAGGGTCGATGACGGCGGCGTCGTCCCCGATCGGGACGACCACGTGGCGGTCGGAAGTCCGGAAAATGGCGCCGATTCGGCGGATCAGGTCGTCTTCGCCGCCGGCGCCCCCGCGGATCATGGGTTGTCCTTCCGTTGCGCTGCCGGTCCGGCGGGACGCGGCCCTTACGGATCAGACCGCGGCGTAGCGGCCGGGATCGCCGCCCCGGGCCCGCTCGCGTCGCCCGTCGCGCGCCGCGGCGCCTTCCAGCGCCAGCGCGAAGACCTCCTTGACGTCCGATACGAAGTGCAGACCCATTCCCTTGCGCACGTCGCGCGAGATCTCCTCGAGGTGCTTGCGGTTTCCCTCCGGGAGGATGACCGCCGCGATCTTGGCCCGCTTGGCCGCGAGAATCTTCTCCTTTACGCCGCCGATGGGAAGCACGTTGCCGCGCAGGGTGATTTCTCCGGTCATCGCGACCGTCTTGTCGACCGGCTGGTCGATGAAGGCCGAGAGCATGGCGGTGGCCATGGTGATGCCGGCGGAGGGGCCGTCCTTGGGGATCGCTCCCTCCGGCACATGGACGTGGATGTCATGGTTGGCGAAGTAATCGTCGGCGATGCCGAAATCGCGGGCTCGCGACCGCGCGTAGGAAAGGGCCGCCTGGGCCGATTCACGCATCACGTCGCCGAGCTGTCCCGTGAGGATCAGCTTTCCCTTGCCGGGCATCGTGGTGGCCTCGACGAACAGGATGTCGCCGCCGGTCGCGGTCCAGGCGAGGCCGGTCGCCACGCCCACCTGGTTCACCTTCAGCGCCACCTCCGGAACCACCTTGGGAACACCGAGGAAATGCTCCAGGGCAGCTGCCGTGACCCGCGTCGGCGTAGCTTTCCCTTCCGCGACGGTGCGCGCCACCTTGCGGCAGACCTTGGCGATCTCGCGCTCCAGGTTCCGCAGCCCCGCCTCGCGCGTGTAGCCGCTGACGATCGAGCGCAGCGCCTGATCGCTGAAGGCCACCTGGTCGGCCATCAACCCGTGCTCGTCGATCTGCTTCGGGATCAGGTGCCGCCGCGCGATGTGCAGCTTCTCCTCCTCGGTGTAGCCGGAGAGCTGGATCACTTCCATGCGATCGCGGAACGCCGGGTGGATCGGGTCCAGAAGGTTCGCCGTCGTGATGAACATCACGTTGGAGAGATCGTAGGGGACGTTCAGGTAGTGATCCCGGAAGGTGGTGTTCTGCTCCGGATCCAGGACCTCGAGCAGGGCCGAGGAGGGGTCGCCGCGGTAGTCGGCACCGATCTTGTCGACCTCGTCCATCATCAGGATCGGGTTGGCGGAGCCGGCCTGGAACAGGCTCTGGATGATCTTCCCCGGCATCGCGCCGACGTAGGTGCGGCGGTGCCCGCGGATCTCGGCCTCGTCGCGCACGCCGCCCAGCGAGATGCGCACGAACTTGCGTCCCAGCGCCCGCGCGATGCTGCGCCCCAGCGAGGTCTTCCCCACTCCCGGCGGCCCCACGAAACAGAGGATGGGCCCCTTCATCTTCTTCTTGAGCTTGCGGACCGACAGGTACTCGAGGATGCGCTCCTTGATCGGCTCCAATCCGTAATGGTCCTCGTCCAGGATGCCGCGCGCCTTGAGCAGGTCCAGGTTGTCCTTCGTCTGGTTGGCCCAGGGGAGCGCCACCATCCAGTCCAGGTAATTGCGGACGGTCGCGGTCTCCGCCGAATCGGGGTGCATACGCTCGAGCTTCTTGATCTGGCGCTCCACCTCCTCGAGGACCTGCTTCGGCATGCCCGATTTCTCGGCCTTTTCCCGGTAGACCTCGACCTCTTCCGCCAGCTCGTTCCCCTCCCCCAGCTCGCTCTGGATCGCCTTGAGCTGCTGGCGCAGGAAGAACTCGCGCTGCGACTTGTCGATCTCCTCCCGGGCGTGCGTGTTGATCTCCTGCTGCATCGTGAGCAGCTCGATCTCCTTGTTGAGCAGCTCGTTCACCTTGCGCAGCCGCTGGATCGGCTCCAGGGTGCGCAGCACCATCTGAGCGTCCTCGACCTTCAGCTCCAGGTTCGACGCGGTCAGATCGGCGAGCCGCCCCGGGTCCTCCAGGTTGGAGGCGATGACCATGACCTCGGAGGAGATCGACTTCCCCAGCGAGGAGCACTTCTCCAGCGATTTCTTGACGCTGCGCAGCAGCGCCTCCTGCTCCAGCGACGGGCCGCCCGCGGGCTCGACGATGCGGGTGATGCGCCCGCGCAGGTACGGAAGCCCGGTCTCGAACTCCTCCACCTTGGCGCGGCTGACCCCCTGCACGAGCACCCGGATGCGCCCGTCCGGAAGCTTCAGCATCCGCATGATGACGGCCACCGTGCCGATGGGATACAGGTCGGTTTCGGAGGGCTCCTCGACCGTGCTGTCCTTCTGGGTCAGCAGGAGGATCATTCGGTTCTCGGCCAGGGCCAGGTCGACGGCCTTGAGCGAGCGCTCGCGGCTGACCGACAGCGGCACGATGATGAAGGGGTAGACCACCAGGTCCCGCAGCGGCAATATCGGGAGCTGCTTCGGGATCTTGAGCTGGTCGTCCGGCAGATCCGCGCGATAGTTGCTCATTCGCTCACCTGGATGGGGATCGCGACCTCCTCGCCGCGGCGATTGGGGACT
This sequence comes from Candidatus Polarisedimenticolia bacterium, assembly GCA_035764505.1. Classification (NCBI taxonomy): domain Bacteria; kingdom Pseudomonadati; phylum Acidobacteriota; class Candidatus Polarisedimenticolia; species Candidatus Polarisedimenticolia bacterium. Next base: position 836 of record DASTZC010000251.1, on the reverse strand, counting down.
TTCGGGAACGCGACGATCAGGAGACCGTCGCGGTATTCCGTCTTCGCCTTGTGGGTGTTGATCGGGACGCCCAGCCGGATGACCCGCCGGAAGGTGCCGAAGCCGCGCTCCAGGCAATGGAACTTGGCGCCGGGCGGCGGATCGATGCGCGGCTTGTCCCCCTGGACGATCAGGTTGTTGCCGTTCACCGACAGCTTGACGCTGCTCGGTTCGACGCCTTGGAGCTCCAGCTTGACGACCAGGTCGTTGCCCGACTCGTAGAGATCCACGTTGGGGGTCCACGATCCGGTGCTGGCGCGGCCGGGCTCCACGTCGGAGATCTGCTCGAACAATCGGTTGATTTCGTTCTGGATCCGGTTCAGCTCGAAGAAGGGTCGGAAGGGTTCCATGGCCACGGGCCCTCAGGAATTCGCCGCTAATATAATGATGGCGGGAGTGGGGTGCAAGGCGGTAGGGATGTGGGGATCTCCTTATGTTTCAACAATGAAGGACGTCGGCTCGCGGCTGCTTGCTCCGGGCGCTCCAAAGACGCATCCCTGGGCGCTTTCCAGACAGTCGGCAGCCTGCTGGACCCACCGGGTGGAGCGCCGCAGAACCCGCCCGCAGGCCGACTGGTGTTCGTGTTCGGCCTCTTGCCCGATCCCGCATGGAATCGGATGACGTCACGATTTGCGCTGGCCGAGGAGGCGGTTGAGCTCCTCCATGAAGGCGTTGAGGTCGCCGAACTGGCGGTAGACGCTGGCGAAGCGGACGTAGGCGACCTGGTCCAGCTCCTTGAGGCTCTCCATGAGGCGCTCGCCGATGCGCGTCGCGGGCAGCTCCTTCTCGGAGCTCTC
>DASTZC010000250.1 GCA_035764505.1 Candidatus Polarisedimenticolia bacterium | reverse complement strand
GACGCTGCCGGAAGGGGTGGAGATGGTGATGCCGGGCGACAACGTGTCGCTGTCGATCGAGCTGATCACCCCGATTGCGATGGACAAGGGGCTGCGCTTCGCCATCCGCGAAGGCGGGCGCACCGTGGGCGCCGGCACCGTTACCGAAATCCAGGCCTGAGCGGAGGCGATCCATGCGGGACAACATCACGTTCGAGTGCTCGGTCTGCAAGCGGCGGAACTACACGTCGACCAAGAACAAGAAGAAGACGACCGGAAAGCTGGAGTTCAAGAAGTTCTGCGGCCATTGCCGGAGCCATACGGCGCACAAGGAAACGAAGTAGGCCCGGTCCGATCGCCGTAAAGGCCAGTAGCTCGAATGGCTAGAGCGCCGGTCTCCAAAACCGGATGTTGGGGGTTCGAGTCCCTCCTGGCCTGCCAATGACAGACCCCCGGAGCGATGCTCCGGACGCAGACGGGGCCGTTCCCCGGATGGAGAGATGGTAAGGCCATGAAGGATTGGTTCCTGAAAGCGCGTCGGTTCCTGACCGAGGTCATCGTCGAGCTCAAGCGCACCACCTGGCCGACCCGCCTGGAGGTGCAGGGGACCACGCTGGTCGTGATCGTCACCGTCTTCGTGTTCGCCGTGTTCCTGTTCGCCGTGGATTACGTCCTCAGCCAGGGCGTGACCCGGATCTTCGAAGCGTTCCGGTAAACGGGAGATTCGCGAGACTCATGTCCAAGCAGTGGTACATCGTGCACACCTACTCGGGCTACGAAGGCAAGGTACGGGAGTCGTTGAAGCAGCGGGTGGATGCCCTGGGGATGAACGAGGTCATCGGAGAGATCCTGATCCCCACCGAGGACGTCGTGGAGATGCGCAGCGGGGAAAAGATCATCAGCAAGAAGAAGTTCTTTCCCGGCTACGTGCTGATCAACATGGAGATGTCTGACAACGCCTGGCACGTGGTGAAAAACACGCCCAAGGTGACCGGGTTCGTGGGGATGGGGACCAAGCCCACCCCGCTCACCCAGGAGGAAGTGGACCGGATCATCAACCAGGTCTCGGTCGCCGCGGAGAAGCCCAAGCCGAAATTCCAGTTCCAGCGGGGCGAGCAGGTCCGCATCATCGACGGTCCCTTCACCAACTTCCAGGGCGTGGTGGATGACGTCAACAACGACCGCGCCACCCTCAAGGTGATGGTCACGATTTTCGGCCGGGCCACGCCGGTGGAGCTCGACTTCCTCAAGGTGGAGAAGCTCTAGCCGGATCGGAGCCGGCGGTAAAGGAAGGAACGCATGGCCAAGAAGATCCAGGGTTACATCAAGCTGCAGAGTCCCGCGGGCAAGGCCACGCCGGCCCCGCCGGTGGGCCCGGCCCTGGGGCAGCAGGGCGTGAACATCATGGATTTCTGCAAGAACTTCAACGCCAGGACCCAGAAGCAGGAGGGGCTGATCATTCCTGTGGTGATCACGGTCTACGCCGACCGGAGCTACACCTTCATCACCAAGACGCCCCCGGCGGCCGTGCTGCTGAAGAAGGTGGCGGGGCTGGCGAAGGGCTCCGGGGCGCCCAACAAGGATAAGGTGGGCAAGGTGACCCGGGCCCAGGTCGAGGAGATCGCCCGCACCAAGCTGCCCGACCTGAACTGCGGCTCGCTCGAAGCGGCGGTGAAGACGGTGATGGGGACAGCCCGCAGCATGGGCATCGAGATCGTCTAGAACGGAGCGCACATGGGCAAAGCAGGAAAGAAGTACGCGGCCGCGAAGAAGCAGGTGGAGCAGAGGCCCTATACCCTTGACGAGGCGATCCCTCTGGTGAAGAAGATCAAGCCTTCCAAGTTCGACGAGACGATGGAGATCTGCTTTCTCCTCGGCGTCGATCCGAAGCACGCCGACCAGATGGTCCGCGGCACCGTGGTGCTGCCGCACGGGACCGGTAAGTCGAAGCGAGTGCTGGTCATCGCCTCGGGAGAGAAGATCGCCGAGGCGGAGAAGGCGGGAGCCGATTTTACCGGCGGGCTGGAGATGGTCCAGAAGATCCAGGAAGGATGGACCGACTTCGACGCCGTGGTGGCGACTCCCGACACGATGAAGGAAGTCGGAAAGCTCGGAAAGATCCTGGGACCCAAGGGGCTGATGCCCAATCCCAAGGTCGGAACCGTGACCTTCGACGTGGGCAAGGCGATCCAGGAGATCAAGGCCGGAAAGGTCGAGTTCCGCGTCGACAAGACCTCGATCGTCCACAGCGTCTTCGGCAAGAGCTCGTTCGACGAGAAGCAGCTGCTGGACAACGCCCGCACGCTGGTCACCGCGGTGCTGAGGGCCAAGCCCCACACCGCGAAGGGGAAGTACCTCAGGAGCGTGCACCTCTCGAGCACGATGGGTCCCAGCGTGACGCTGGACACCGCCAGCCTGGAAGCGCTGGTCTAGGAAGGAGATAGACGGTGGAACGCGCAGCCAAGGAGCGACATGTCGAAACCCTCCGCAAGGAAGTCGAGGGGGTGAAGAGCGCCTTCCTTTTCGGGTACCGGGGCCTGACCGTAAACCAGGTTACCGATTTAAGGGCCCGGATCAGGAAGACTTCGTCGAGTTACAAGGTTCTAAAGAATCGGCTCGCCGCTCGCGCCTTCGAGGCCACCCCGCTGGCTCCCCTGCGGGAGCACCTGAAGGGGCCGCTGGCCATGACGTTCCACCCCGCCGAGCCGATCGCCCTGGCGAAGGTCCTCACCGAGTTCGCCAAGGACAACCCGCAGCTCGAGTTCAAGGCCGGGCTGCTGGACGGGCGGCCGCTCACCGCCGCCGACGTCACCGCCCTGGCGTCGCTGCCTTCCCGGGAGATTCTCCTCGGGCAGCTGCTGGGACAGATGACCTCGCCGCTGGCTTCCTTTCAGCGGGTGCTGCTCGCGCCCGTCCGGGATTTCGCGTCGGTGCTGGACCAGATCGCCAAGAAGATGAACGCCGGCTGATCGCCGGCTGTCCCGCGCGGCAAGCCGGTTTTCGGCCCGGTCGCGGGGAAAACGGAAAGATAAAGAATCGAAACGGGGCCACCCCAGGAGGAAAAAATGCCCGCCATCACCAAGGACGACGTCAAGAACTACCTCAAAGAGGCGCCCATGCTGGAGATCGCCCAGCTGGTCAAGGAGATCGAGAGCGAGTTCGGTGTCTCTGCCGCGGCGGCCATGCCCATGATGGCGATGCCCGCGGGAGGCGCCGCGGCCGCCCCGGCCGAGGAAAAGGACGCCTTCACGGTGATGCTGACCGACGTGGGCGACAAGAAGATCAACGTGATCAAGGTCGTCCGTGAGGTCACCAGCCTCGGTCTGAAGGAGGCCAAGGACCTCGTCGACGGCGCCCCCAAGCCGGTGAAGGAAGGCGTCTCCAAGGCGGAAGCCGAGGAGATCAAGAAGAAGTTCGTCGAAGCCGGCGCCAAGGTCGAGTTGAAGTAGCCTCGGACATTCCGGCGGCGCCCGTTGCGGGTGATCGCCGGACACGGCCTGGGGGCGTGGTGTGCCCCCGCCCCTCCGTCCAAACCCGAGAGAAGCTGGAGTCAACGAAGTGGAGAATCACAATAACGGCTCCCAGAGGGAGCGTCTGAACTTCTCGAAGATCCACACCTCGATCCCGATTCCGAACCTGATCGAGGTCCAGAAGCATTCCTACGAGCGCTTCCTGCAGATGTACACGGCGCCCTCCGACCGCGAGGACACGGGGCTGCAGGCGGTGTTCAAGTCGATCTTCCCGATCTCGGATTTCCGGGGCACCTCCTCCCTGGAGTTCGAGGAGTTCTCCATCGGCAACTGGGAGTGCAAGTGCGGCAAGCTCGAAGGGCTGCAGCACCTGCGCATGGCCTGTTCCAAGTGCGGCAAGAAGATCGCCGTGCAGAACCCCAAAGTCTTCAGCGTCCTATGCCCCGACTGCGGGCACGTCAACGACAATCGCATCAGCATCTGCGACATCTGCGGCGATCCGGTCTCCCTCAAGTTCAAATACGACGTGCAGGAGTGCCAGGAGCGCGGCATGACCTACACGGTCCCGCTGAAGGTGAAGATCCGCCTCAAGGTTTTCGAGAAGGACACGGCCACCGGCAACAAGGAAATCCGCGACATCAAGGAGCAGGAGGTCTACTTCGGCGAGATCCCGCTGCTGACCGACAATGGCACGTTCATCATCAACGGCACCGAGCGGGTCATCGTCAGCCAGCTGCACCGCTCCCCGGGGGTGTTCTTCCAGTCGAACCACAACCGGACGGTCTTCATGGCGAAGATCATCCCGTACCGGGGAAGCTGGGTCGAGTTCGAGTACGACGCCAAGGACATCCTCTACGTCCGCATCGACCGCAAGCGCAAGTTCCTCGGGACCATCTTCCTGCGGGCGCTCGGGCTCAAGACCGACGAGGAGATCCTCAAGAGCTTCTACCGCGTCGAGCGCATCGCGTTGGACAGCAAGAAGATCCTGTGGGACGTCTCGCCCGGCCTGGCCGGCCGCAAGGCCAAGATCGACATCGTCGATCCGAAGACCGACGAGGTGATCGCCGCCAAGGGAAAGAAGATTCGCCGGGCCATGATTGGCGCCATGGAGAAGGCGAAGATCCACGCCATCCCGGTGGATCCCGACGCCCTCGAGGGGGCCTACGCCGCCGCCGACATCGTCGACATGAAGACGGGCGAGGTGCTCCTGGAGGCGAACCAGCCCTTCACGGAGAAGCACCTGTCCGACGCCATCGAGCGGGGGATCGAGGAGGTTCGCCTGTTCTTCCCGGAGGAGGACGAGATCGGCAAAGTCCTCTCCGAGACCCTGCGCAAGGACGCCATCAAGAACCAGGACGAGTCGCTGGTCGAGATCTATCGCCGCCTGCGCCCGGGCGATCCGCCCACCCTGGAAGGGTCGCGCAACCTGTTCGAGGGGATGTTCTTCGACCCCAACCGATACGACCTGTCGCGCGTCGGCCGGCTGAAGTTCAACACCAAGCTGGAGCTGGGCGACGTCCCCCTGGACCGGCGCACCCTCGGCGCCCCCGACTTCTGCAAGGTGCTGTCGTACCTGTTCAAGCTGCGCAAAGGCTTTGGAAACCTGGACGACATCGACCACCTCGGGAACCGGCGCGTGCGCGCGGTGGGCGAGCTCCTGGAGAACCAGTTCCGCATCGGTCTGGTCCGCATGGAGCGGGCGATCAAGGAGAAGATGTCGGTCTACCAGGAGATGACCACGGCAATGCCGCACGACCTGATCAACGCCAAGCCGGTCATGGCGGCGATCCAGGAGTTCTTCGGCTCCAGCCAGCTGTCGCAGTTCATGGACCAGACCAACCCGCTCTCCGAGATCACCCACAAGCGCCGGCTGTCGGCGCTCGGGCCGGGCGGGTTGTCGCGCGAGCGGGCCGGGTTCGAGGTGCGCGACGTGCACCCGACCCACTACGGCCGCATCTGTCCCATCGAGACCCCGGAAGGGCCGAACATCGGGCTGATCTCCTCGCTGTCCTGCTATGCCCGCATCAACGAGTTCGGCTTTATCGAGTCGCCCTACCGCAAGGTCGAGAAGGGGCGCGTGCTCGACTACTACCGCGTGCTGAGCCGCGGCTCGTCGCATCTCCAGGTCGCCCAGGTGGTGAGCCGCGAGGAGATGGAGGAGGAGCTCAAGCGGCTGAAGAAGACCACCGGCAAGAAAATCCGCCTGCCGGAGCTGGATCCCCATCCCTTCTATCTCACCGCGTGGGAGGAGGACAAGGCGGTCATCGCGCAGGCCAACGCCGAGATCTCCGAGGACGGGATGCTTGCGCAGGAGCGCGTCTCGGCGCGCGTCGCCGGGGAGTTCAAGCTGGTGCACCGGGACGAGGTGCAGTTCATCGACGTCTCGCCCAAGCAGCTCGTGTCGGTGGCGGCCTCGCTCATCCCGTTCCTGGAGAACGACGACGCCAACCGCGCGCTGATGGGATCCAACATGCAGCGCCAGGCGGTGCCGCTGCTGCGCGCCGAATCGCCCTTCGTGGGGACCGGCATGGAGGAGATCACCGCCAAGGACTCCGGCGCGGTGGTGCTCGCCCAGCGCGACGGCATCGTCGACTACGTCGACTCGCAGCGCGTGATCATCCGCGTCACCCATGACGGCACCATCCACGCGCACGAGGGCGAGGACTTCGGGGCCGACATCTACAGCCTGACGAAGTTCAAGCGCTCCAACCAGAACACCTGCATCAACCAGCGCTCGGTGGTGAAGGTGGGGCAGGAAGTGAAGCGGGGCGACGTCCTGGCGGACGGCCCCTGCACCGACCGCGGCGAGCTGGCGCTCGGACGCAACGTCCTGGTCGCCTTCATGCCCTGGCGCGGCTACAACTTCGAGGACGCCATCCTGGTCTCGGAGCGCCTGATCACCGACGACTACTTCACCTCGATCCACATCGAGGAGTTCGAGATCGAGGCGCGCGACACCAAGCTTGGACCCGAGGAGATCACGCGCGACATCCCGAACGTCAGCGAGGACTTCCTGAAGGACCTCGACGAGAGCGGCATCATCCGCATCGGGGCCAACGTGAAGCCGGGCGACATCCTGGTCGGGAAGATCACCCCGAAGGGAGAGACCCAGCTCACCCCCGAGGAGAAGCTGCTGCGGGCCATCTTCGGCGAGAAATCGGGGGACGTCCGCGACGCGTCGCTCACCACCCCGCCCGGCATCGAGGGCACGGTGGTCGACGTCAAGATCTTCTGCCGCAAGGGGGTCGAGAAGGACGGCCGCGCCCTGGCGATCGAGCAGGACCAGATCGCCCGAATGGAGAAGAACCTCAACGACGAGATCCGCATCCTCAAGGAGGAGAACCGCAAGCGGATCACGGAGCTGCTGGTGGGCAAGAAGCTGGCGGCGCCGCTGAAAGAGAGACGCGGGCGCAAGGAGCTGCTCGCCAAGGGGGATGACCTCACCGAGGAGATCCTCTCAAGCCTGCCGGTCGACGATCTGCTGCGCGTCGAAGTGGAGGCGAAGAAGGCCGAGCAGATGGAAATCGCCGAGATCGGCGAGCGCACCGAGCGGCGGGTGGAGATCCTCCGCCGCCTGTACGAGGAGAAGATCGCCCAGCTGAAGAAGGGCGACGAGCTCGCGCCGGGCGTCATCAAGATGGTCAAGGTCTACGTGGCCATGAAGCGCAAGCTCAGCGTCGGCGACAAGATGGCGGGACGCCACGGCAACAAGGGAGTCATCGCCAAGATCCTCCCCTCGGAGGACATGCCGCATCTGCCCGACGGCACCCCGGTGGAGATCGTCCTCAATCCGCTGGGCGTCCCCTCGCGCATGAACGTGGGGCAAATCCTGGAGACCCACCTCGGATGGGCCGCCAAGGCATTGGGGCTGCGCTACGCGACCCCGGTGTTCGACGGGGCGCGTGAAGGAGAGATCAAGACCCAGCTGGAGCGGGCCGGGCTGCCGCTGTCGGGCAAGACCGTCCTTTTCGACGGCAAGACGGGCGAGGCCTTCGACCAGAAGGTCACCGTGGGCTACATCTACATGATGAAGCTCTCGCACCTGGTGGACGACAAGATCCACGCCCGGTCGATCGGGCCCTACAGCCTGATCACCCAGCAGCCGCTGGGAGGCAAGGCCCAGTTCGGCGGCCAGCGGTTCGGGGAGATGGAGGTCTGGGCGCTGGAGGCCTACGGCGCCGCGCACATCCTCCAGGAGCTCCTGACCGCGAAATCCGACGACGTGTACGGCAGAACCAAAATCTATGAGGCGCTGGTGAAGGGGGAGACGACCGTCGAGCCCGGCCTCCCGGAATCGTTCAACGTTCTGATCCGGGAGCTCCAGAGCCTTTGCCTTGATGTTCAACTTCTCAGCGGGGGTGAACGATGAGCCTGGCTGCCGAGGGAATCCGACCCCTGAGCAAGAGCTCTCCATTTTCGGAGAAAGCGCGGACGATCAATGATTTCGAAGCGATCCGCATCTCCCTGGCCTCGCCCGACAAGATCCGCTCCTGGTCCTACGGCGAGGTGACCAAGCCCGAGACCATCAACTACCGGACCTTCAAGCCGGAGCGCGACGGGCTTTTCTGCGCCAAGATCTTCGGACCGACGGTGGACTGGGAGTGCTTGTGCGGCAAGTTCAAGCGCATGAAGCACCGCGGCGTGGTGTGCGACAAGTGCGGCGTCGAGGTGACCCAGAGCAAGGTCCGCCGCGAGCGCATGGGGCACATCGATCTCGCCTCGCCCGTCTCCCACGTCTGGTTCTTCAAGGGGCTGCCCAGCCGCATCGGGCACCTGCTCGACATCACGCTGCGGGACCTCGAGCGCATTCTGTACTTCGAGGCCTACGTGGTGATCGATCCAGGCAACGCCCCGGTCAAGGAAAAGGAGCTCCTGACGGAGGAGCGCTTCCGCCAGATCCGCGAGGAGCACGGCACCTCGTTCACCGCGATGATGGGGGCCGAGGCAATCAAGAAGCTGCTGCAGCGCGTCAAGGTGGACGAGCTGTCGGTCGAGATGCGCGAGCGCATGAAGACCGAGACCTCGGCCCAGAAGCGCCTGAAGTATGCCAAGCGCCTGAAGGTGGTCGAGGCGTTCCGCAAGTCGGGCAACAAGCCCGAGTGGATGATCCTCGACATCATCCCGGTCATCCCGCCCGAGCTGCGGCCCCTCGTCCCGCTGGACGGCGGCCGTTTCGCCACCTCGGACCTGAACGACCTGTATCGACGGGTGATCAACCGCAACAACCGGCTCAAGAAGCTCCTGGAGCTCAAGGCGCCGGAAGTGATCATCCGCAACGAGAAGCGCATGCTGCAGGAGGCGGTGGATGCGCTGTTCGACAACGGCCGGCGCGGCCGCATCCTGCGCGGCACCAACAACCGGCCTCTCAAGTCGCTCTCCGACACGCTGAAGGGAAAGCAGGGACGCTTCCGCCAGAACCTGCTCGGCAAGCGCGTCGACTACTCGGGCCGCTCGGTCATCGTGGTCGGCCCGGAGCTGCGGCTGAACCAGTGCGGGCTTCCCAAGAAGATGGCCCTGGAGCTGTTCAAGCCGTTCATCTACAACAAGCTCGAGCAGGAAGGGCTGGTGTCCACCATCAAGGCCGCCAAGGAGATGGTGGAGCTGCAGAAGCCGCGGGTGTGGGATTTCCTCGAGGAAGTCATCAAGGAGCACCCGGTTCTGTTGAACCGCGCCCCCACGCTGCACCGCCTTGGCATCCAGGCCTTCGAGCCGGTGCTGGTGGAGGGCAAGGCGATCAAGATCCACCCGCTGGTCTGCACCGCCTTCAACGCCGACTTCGACGGCGACCAGATGGCCGTGCACATCCCGCTCTCTCCCAAGGCGCAGATCGAGGCGCAGGTACTGATGCTCTCGACCCAGAACCTGCTCTCGCCGGCCAACGGCCAGCCGGTCGTGGTGCCGACCCAGGACATCGTCCTGGGAATCTACTACCTGACCAAGGAGCGCAAGGGAGCGCGCGGCGAAGGACGAATCTTCAACTCCGTCGAGGACGTGCTGCTGGCTTACGAAGCGCGCGAGGTGGACCTGCTCGCCTCGGTCCGCCTTCGCTACACCGGCGGGCTGATGGACCTGACCACCGTCTATGACGACCAGGACGTGCTGCACACCGACGTGCAGGAGGTCGAGCGGCAGATCATCACCACCACCGTTGGTCGCGTCCTGTTCAACGATCACCTCCCGGAGGGCGTGCCGTTCGTCAACGGCATTCTCAAGAAGAAGGGGCTCGGCCAGCTCGTCTCCTACGGCTATCTGCGCCTGGGCAACGAGAAGACCGTGCTGATGGTGGACGAGATCAAGGCCCTGGGCTTCTACTACGCCACCCGGGCGGGAATCTCGATCGGCATCGACGACATGGTCATCCCGGCCAGCAAGCCCCGCCTGGTGGACGAGGCGCGGCGCGAGCAGATCGCCGTCGAGCAGCAGTACCTGGACGGCGCCATCACCAACGGAGAGCGCTACAACAAAGTCATCGGCATCTGGTCGGAGGTTACCGAGAAGATCTCGGACGAGATGTTCAAGGAGATGGAGAAGATCGACCGCAGCGGTCGGGAGTTCAACCCCATCTACATGATGGCCGACTCGGGCGCCCGCGGATCCAAGCAGCAGATGCGCCAGCTCGCCGGGATGCGCGGACTGATGGCCAAGCCCTCGGGGGAGATCATCGAAACCCCGATCACGGCGAATTTCCGCGAAGGTCTGAACGTGCTGCAGTACTTCATCTCGACGCACGGCGCCCGCAAGGGGCTGGCCGACACGGCGCTGAAGACGGCCGACTCCGGCTACCTGACGCGCCGGCTGGTCGACGTCTGCCAGGACGTGATCATCAACGAGGAGGACTGCCAGACGCTGGACGGCATCTACGTGTCGGCCATCATCGAAGGCGGCGAGGTCATCGAGCCGCTGCGCGACCGGATCGTCGGCCGCGTGGCGATGGAGGACATCGTCGATCCGTTCACCGGCGATCTGATCATCCGCACCAACCAGGAGATCACCGAGGACTACGCCATCCTGATCCAGGCCTCGGGGATCGAGCGAGTGAAGATCCGCTCGGTGCTCACCTGCGAGAGCAAGCGCGGCGTCTGCATCCGCTGCTACGGCCGCAACCTGGCCACCGGCCGCATGGTCGAGCTGGGCGAGGCGGTGGGCGTGCTGGCGGCGCAGAGCATCGGCGAGCCGGGTACGCAGCTGACGATGCGCACCTTCCACATCGGCGGCACCGCCTCGCGCGTCAGCGAGCAGTCGACGGTCGAGTCGAAGAACGCCGGGATTATCCGCTTCATCAACCTGGCGACGGTCCAGAACAAGGACGGCGACCTGGTGGCCATCAACCGCACCGGGCTGCTGGTGGTTCAGGACCCCAAGGGGCGCGAGAAAGAGCGCCACGCGGTGGTCTACGGCGCCACCGTCAAGGTGACCGACGGCCAGGAAATCCAGCCCGGCGCGCTGCTGCTGGAGTGGGACCCTTACACCTTCGCGATCCTGACGGAGGTCGGGGGCCAGGCCGAGTTCAAGGACCTGGTCGAAGGGGTGACGATGAAGGAGGAGGTGGACGAGGTCACCGGCTTCGCCCGTCAGGTCGTCCTCGAGTCGCCCGACGAGAAGCACCAGCCGCAGATTCTGATCCGCCAGGACAAGAAGATCCTGCGGCGCTACCTGCTGCCGTCGCGCGCCCTGCTCATGGTGGGCAGCGACGACCAGGTCCACCCGGGAACCATCCTGGCGAAGATCCCGCGCGAGACCACCAAGACGAAAGACATCACCGGCGGACTGCCGCGCGTCGTCGAGCTGTTCGAAGCGCGCCGCCCGAAGGAGCCCGCCGTCATCTCGGAAGTCGACGGATTGGTAAAGTACGGGGAGGTGGCCAAGGGAATGCGCAAGATCACCGTGGCCACGGACGAGGGTGAGACGCACGAGTACAACATCCCCAAGGGCGTGCACATCAACATCCAGGAAGGGGAGCGCGTCAGGGCCGGAGAGCCGCTCATCGACGGTCCCATCAACCCGCACGACATCCTGCGCGTCAAGGGCCAGAGCGAGCTGCAAGATTACCTGGTCAACGAGATCCAGGAGGTCTACCGGCTGCAGGGCGTCAACATCAACGACAAGCACATCGAGACGGTGGTTCGCCAGATGATGCGCTGGGTCAAGGTGGAGGAGGTGGGCGACACCGACTTCATCATCGAAGAGCAGGTCGACAAGTTCCGCTTCCAGGAGGAGAACGCCCGGGTGCGCTCCGAGGGCGCGGAGCCGGCGCGCGGCCGGCCGCTGCTGCTCGGCATCACCAAGGCGTCGCTGTCGACGGAGAGCTTCATCTCGGCGGCCTCCTTCCAGGAGACCACCCGGGTCCTCACCGAGGCCTCCATCAGCGGCAAGGTCGACTACCTGCGCGGCTTGAAGGAAAACGTGATCATGGGGCGCCTGATCCCGGCGGGCACGGGCATGGAGCACTACCGGCGCATCACCATCGCCCCCGACGAGCCTCCGATGATCGAGGAAGAGCCGGAAATCCCGGAGGAAGTGGCCGCGGCTCTTCCGCCAGCGGCCGAAGAGCGCTTCCTTTCGGCCCGGGGGGACAAAGAAGCTCTCTAAAGTCTTGACAGGGCTGGAGTCCTCTGATAGCATCGCGCGGTTTTTCGCCTCAGCGGAGTTGCCTCCGGCCCGGCGGGAAAGTCTCCCCAAAGCAAGTGAATGATTTCCGAGAGGTTCGGAGGTTTTTTCTGTGCCCACGATTCAGCAGCTGGTGAAGCAAGGCCGCGAGTTGCAGCGCGGACGCACGAAATCTCCGGCGCTGCAGGCCTCGCCGCAGAAACGCGGCGTCTGCGTGCGTGTTTTTACCTCCACGCCGAAGAAGCCGAACTCGGCGCTGCGCAAGGTGGCGCGCGTGCGGCTCACGAACGGCATCGAGGTCACGACCTACATCCCCGGAGTGGGCCACAACCTGCAGGAGCACTCGATCGTGCTGATCCGAGGCGGTCGCGTGAAGGATCTGCCGGGAGTTCGCTACCACATCGTCCGCGGCACCCTCGATTCGATGGGGGTGGAAGGACGGAAGAAGAGCCGATCGAAATACGGCGCCAAGCGGCAGAAGGCCGCGGGCTAGGAATCAGAATCAGGGCGGCGTATCCGCCCGTCACCGAGGGTTTCGTCACGCCATGCCACGCAGAAAGGTCGTCGCCAAGCGGGAGGTGCTTCCCGATCCGCTGTTCCAGTCCCAGCTCGTGACCAAGTTCATGAACTGCATCATGGAGCGCGGCAAGAAGGCCACCGCCGAGGGGATCTTCTACGGTGCCATGGACGTCATCAAGGACCGCACCAAGGACGACCCGGTGAAGATATTGAAGAAGGCCGTGGACAACGTGAAGCCGGTCCTGGAGGTCAAGTCGCGCCGCGTCGGCGGGGCGACCTACCAGGTCCCGGTCGAGGTCAACCCCTCGCGCCGCCAGTCCCTGGCCATCCGGTGGCTGATCCAGTACTCCTCCGAGCGCGGGTCGGAGAAGACCATGCGCGAAAAGCTTGCGGCGGAGCTGCTGGATGCCGCGCAGATGCGCGGCAACGCCATCAAGAAGAGAGAAGACACCCACAAGATGGCGGAGGCCAACAAGGCTTTCGCCCACTATCGCTGGTAGACCCGGGCCTCCAGGAGCAGATCAGTCTTGGAGAGCGTCATGGCGGATTCTTGCCGCCGGGGCCGCTCCGGGCCGGAGAGTTGAGCCGTGCCGAGAAAGTTCTCGCTCGAAAAGACGCGCAACATCGGCATCATGGCGCACATCGATGCCGGGAAGACCACCACCACCGAGCGCATCCTCTATTACACCGGCCGGATCTACAAAATCGGCGAGGTGCACGACGGGACCGCCACGATGGACTGGATGGTCCAGGAGCAGGAGCGCGGCATCACCATCACGTCGGCCGCGACGACCGCCGAGTGGAAGGGGTTCCGGGTGAACATCATCGACACCCCCGGCCACGTTGACTTCACGGCGGAAGTGGAGCGCTCGCTGCGGGTCCTGGACGGCGCCATCGGGGTGTTCTGCGCGGTGGGCGGGGTGGAGCCGCAATCGGAGACGGTCTGGAGGCAGGCGGACAAGTACCAGGTCCCGCGGATCGCCTTCGTGAACAAAATGGACCGGCAGGGCGCCGACTTCGATCGCTGCACCCGGATGATGGTGACCAAGCTCAACGCCCGGCCGGTCCCGATTCAGCTTCCCCTGGGCTCGGAGGAGCACTTCGAAGGCGTCATCGATCTCATCCGGATGAAAGCCTACCGCTGGGCCGATGAAAAGGGGGAGGAGTTCGAGGAGACCGAAATCCCTGCCGAGTCGCGCAAGGCCGCCGAGGCGGCGCGCGAGAAGCTGGTGGAGGCGGCCTGCGAGGAGAGCGACGATCTGCTGGCTCGCTACCTGGCCGGCGAGGCGCTCACCGAGCAGGAGATCGTCGGCGCTCTACGCAAGGGGACGATTGCCCTGCACTTCACACCGGTCCTGTGCGGCGCCGCCTTCAAGAACAAGGGCGTGCAACAGCTGCTCGATGCGGTGGTCGATTTCCTCCCGTCTCCCGTGGAGGTCCCGGCGATCGAGGGGACGGTGCCCGGAACCACCAAGGTCGAAGCCCGGCCCGCCGATGACAAGGCCCCCTTCTCCGCGCTGGCGTTCAAGATCATGACCGACCCGTACGTCGGCCAGCTGGCCTTCATCCGCGTCTACTCGGGGCGGCTGGATGCCGGCACCACCGTTTTGAACGCCAACCGCGACAAGCGCGAGCGCATCGGCCGGCTGCTGCAGATGCATGCCAACGAGCGCGAAGAAATCAAAGAGGTCTACGCCGGCGACATCGCCGCCTGCGTCGGGCTCAAGAACGTCACCACGGGCGAGACCATCTGCGCCGAGAGCTCACCCGTCCTCCTGGAGCCGATGGAGTTCCCGGAGCCGGTCATTGCGGTGGCCATCGAGCCGAAGACCAAAGCCGACCAGGAGAAGCTGGGCGGGGCCCTCGCCAAGCTGGCGCAGGAAGACCCGACCTTCAAGATCAACACCGACCCCGACACGGCACAGACGATCATCTCCGGCATGGGCGAGCTGCACCTGGAGATCATCACCGACCGCCTGGTGCGCGAGTTCAACGTCGGGGTCAACGTCGGCAAGCCGCAGGTGGCCTACAAGGAGACCATCCGCCGGCCGGCCAAGGCGGAAGGGCGCTACATCAAGCAGACCGGAGGCCGCGGCCAGTACGGCCACGTCAAGATCGAGCTGGAGCCTTTGGCCCCGGGCGGCGGCTTCGTCTTCGAGAACGAGATCGTCGGCGGCGTCGTGCCGCGGGAATACATCAAGCCGGTGGAGACCGGCATCCGCGAAGCGATGCAGAACGGGGTCCTGGCCGGCTTCGAGATGCGCGACATCAAGGTGAAGCTGGTGGACGGCTCGTATCACGAGGTCGACTCGTCGGAGATGGCGTTCAAGATCGCCGGCTCGATGGCCTTCAAGGACGGCGCCGCCAAGGGAAGCCCGGTGCTGCTCGAGCCGATGATGAGCGTCGAGGTGGTCGTCCCGGAGCAGTACATGGGCGACGTGATTGGCGACCTGAACGCGCGGCGCGGGCGGGTGGAGCACATGGAGGCCCGCGCGGGCACCCAGGTGATCACCTCGAAGGTGCCGCTCGCCGCGATGTTCGGCTATGCCACCGACCTGCGCTCGCGCACCCAGGGCCGCGCCACCTACACGATGCACTTCAGCCATTACGACGAGACCCCCAAGAACATCAGTGAGGAAGTGATCGCGCGGATCCAGGGAGCCGCCAACACCTAGCGTTCCTCACAGACGCCGGCCGGACCCGCAGCGGGCGGCCCAGGAAGGAGCAGGATGTCCAAGGAGAAGTTCGATCGCTCAAAGCCGCACGTGAACGTGGGAACGATTGGCCACGTGGACCACGGGAAGACGACGCTGACCTCGGCGATCACGATGGTGATGGCGAAGAAGTTCCCGAAAGTGGTGGTGCGGTCGTTCGACAGCATCGACAACGCACCGGAAGAGCGGGAGCGCGGCATCACGATCGCGACGGCGCACGTGGAGTACGAGACGGACAAGCGTCACTATGCGCACGTGGACTGCCCGGGGCACGCCGACTACGTGAAGAACATGATCACGGGGGCGGCGCAGATGGACGGGGCGATCCTGGTGGTGAGCGCGGCGGACGGACCGATGCCGCAGACCCGGGAGCACATCCTGCTGGCGCGTCAGGTGGGCGTGCCGCGCATCGTG
>DASTZC010000249.1 GCA_035764505.1 Candidatus Polarisedimenticolia bacterium | reverse complement strand
CAGGCGGCGACGAGCCGCCTCGGGGATACGCGCCGGATCGGTGAGGATGGCGTTGCGCAGCGCGCCGGCGCAAGGGCAGCGGCGCTCGGCCGTCAGCTTCGGGATCGCCTGCGCGACGGTGCGCAGCGCCATCTCCGAGTTCTGGCGCAGCCGCCCGACCACCACCTCCACGGTCACCGCTTCCTCCTCCTCGTGCCAACAGTCGTAGTCGGTCACCATGGCCATCGTGGCGTAGCAGATCTCCGCCTCGCGCGCCAGCTTCGCTTCCTGAAGGTTGGTCATCCCGATGACGGAGGCACCCCACGAGCGGTAGAGGTGCGACTCGGCGCGCGTCGAGAAGGCCGGCCCTTCCATGCACAGGTAGGCGCCGCCGGTATGCACGCGGGCGCCGCAGGATCCGGCCGCCGCCGCCAGCTGCCCCGCCGTCTCGGCGCAGATCGGGTCCGCGAAGGCGACGTGCGCCACGATGCCCTCACCGAAGAAGGTGGAGATGCGCCCGCGGGTGCGATCGATGAACTGGTCGGGGACGACGACATCGAGCGGAGCGATGCCTTCCTTGAGACTGCCGACCGCGGAGACCGACAAGATGCGCTCCACGCCGAGCATCTTGAAGCCGTACAGGTTGGCGCGGAAGTTTATCTCGGTCGGCAGGAGGCGGTGCCCTTCGCCGTGGCGCGCCAGGAAGGCCACCGGCACGCCTTCCAGGTTCCCGACGCGGTAAGGATCGGAGGGGGCTCCGAAGGGCGTCTCCAGAGCCACGCTACGCAGGTCGCGCAGCCCCGGCATGGCGTACAGACCGCTGCCGCCGATGACGCCGATGCGTGCCTGGGACATGCCTTCTCCGACAAAGCTTTCGCGGTGATCGCCTTCGAGGAGCCGAACACTAGCACAAAGCCTGCGCCTGCTCCAGCACCGCGGTCTCCCCCGCGCGAATGAGCTCCTCGGCCTGCGACGAGCGGAAGAAGACCGTGCCTGCTCTTTCCACGCGCGGCCGGAGACGCAGGATCCGGCCGGGATACCGGCGCTCGAGCTCCTCCCAGCGGCGAGGATCGCGCTCGCGCGCGCCGCGCAAGACCTGGAGGTCCACGGCCACGATGCGGTGGGCGGAAAAGGGGGGCTCCAGCGCCCGCTCCACCGGCACCGCATGACTGAAGCCGCCATCCACCAGACGGTAGGTGCGGCCGGCATGCTCGCACCGCACCCAGGGGAACAGCCCCGGGATCGAGGCGCCCGCCACGGCAATCTCGGCGGCGGGAAACGGACTGGTCACGCCGCTGGCGACGAAGACCTCCTCGCCGGTGAACAAATCCAGGGCGAGCAGTCCCAGCCGGCCGATCCCGAAGTGCAGCCGGTCGAGATCCAGACGGCGCAGCTCCCGCAAGGTGGCCTCCAGGGAGCCGGAGAGCGGCTCGGGCGCTCCCGGGTCGCGACACCCGTACAGGCACCAGCCGAGATGAAAAAGGGAGGACGTGGTCAGCCCGCTCAGCGAACGCTCGAGATCCTCCGGCGAATAGCCCAGTCCGGCATGAAATGCCGCCACCAGCCCGCCGATCGACACGCCCACCATGGAATCGATGCGCACCGGGAGGCGCTCGAGGGCCCGCAGCACGCCGAGATGGGCGAGACCGCGGAAAGCGCCGCCGCCCAGGACCAGGCAGATGCCCGGCTCCTGCCCGGCGCTCAACGATCTCCCGGGATCGGAACCGTGAGAATCACCAGGGCTGCATCGTCGAGGGAGCGGACGGTCCCGGCCGTGCCGGGGTGCGACCGTCGCAGCAGAGCGCGCAGCCGCGCGGCGCGGCCGCGGACAGGGACGCGCAGCGTCAGGCGCAGGGTCGACTTCCCGGCTTTGAGCTCCAATCGCGCCAGGCCGTTCGCCTCCGATGCTTTCGCGGGTACGGCCAGCGCTTTTTCGAGCACCCGGCGCACCCAGGCGGAAGGTCGCCGCCCGACCCGGTAGCGCCGGAGATAGAAGCGGGTGGAGTCGAGCGCCACGCGCAGGAAGTCGTCCGAGAGCGGGAAGACGAGGCGGGCGGTCGATTCGGGCATGCGCTGCATCGTGTCGATGAGCTCCGGTTGGGCGGTGGCTGCGGCGGCATCTTAACGAAGCCGTTTTCCGGGTGTCAACGAGTGGACGGTGGCCAGTTTCCGGACAGGTGCAAATCACGCTGCCTGAGATCCTTGCACGCCCAAGAAGGCGTTCCTATATTGATCTCCAATGCGCTATCGTCAGGAGTCCGCCGCATGAAAGGAAAGCTCACCTCCGAGCGCCCCGCTTTCACGGCCTACGCCGTCGCGCTGGGCCTGGGAGGCTCCGCCCTCGCGCTTCTGTCCCTGCGGCGCGTCGATGCTCACCTTCCCGCGCACGCCGCGGCGGTGATCTGCTTCGCGCTGTTCATCGGCGTGGCCTGGCGCTTCCCTTTCTCGATCCTGCCGCGGACCCGTATGTCGATGGATTTCGTCTTCATCATCGCCGCCCTTGCGGTGCTGCCGGCGCCTCTTCCCTACCTGGTGGGTCTGGGAGCCGCGGTGCTCGGGGGGGTGCTGCGACGTCGCGAAACCGTGGGCAGCCTGCCGGGAGTCGGTCTTCCCTTCCTCAATGCCGGAGTGCTGTTCGTCACGCTCGGCGTGGGGAGCCTCCTGGCCTCGCGCATGGGGAGCTTCTGGGGCTTCGCACGGCTGGGCTGGAGGAACACCCTCGGTGTGGTGATCATGTTCGTGTCGATGAATCTGCTGCACATGTCGCTGCTCTCCCTCGCGACGCTCCTGCGCGGCGACTCGCCGCTGGAATTCATCCGCCACCACCTGCTGGTCATCTCTCCGATCGAGATCTTCACGATCCCGCTGGTGCTGTCGCTGGTCTCCCTGTACGTGAACTCCGGCATGGCGGCATTCCTCTGCCTGGGCGTGTCGCTGCTGCTGATGAGCTACCTGTTCCATCATCTGAACCGCGTCGAGGAAGGGGTGCGGCGGGTCAACCAGAGCCTGTCGGACCGGACGTCGGAGCTGGCGGCGCTCAACTCGATCGGCAAGGAGGTCAGCTCCAGCCTCGATCCGGCGCAGGTCTGCGCCGTGGTGGCGCGCCACTGCCGCCAGGTCTTTCCGAGCGGCACCTTCTTCATCGCCACGGTGGATGCGGAGAAGCGCGAGGTGACGGCGCGCTTCAGCCATCGCGGCGACACGCTGCAGGCGGAGGATCGGCTGCCGGTCGGCGCGGGCTTCGTGGACTGGACGTTGAAGACGCTGCGACCCGTGCTGATCCGCGACCTCCTCGAGGAGGGGCGCAATCTCCCCTTTCCCCCGATCACGCACGATCCGACGATCCGCTCGATCCTGATGGTCCCCCTGATGGTGGAGAACCGCGCCACCGGGGTCATGGGCGTGGTCGAGCCGACGGAGGGAAAGTTCGACATCGACCGCCTGTCGGTCATCACCACGATCGCGCAGCAGGCGGCGGTGGCCATCGAGAACGCGCGCCACTACCAGCTCGCCACGCGCGACCAGCTGACCGGGCTGTTCCTGCGGCACCATTTCCTGCAGCGCCTGGCCGACGAGCGCACCCGCGCACAGCGCTATCGCACGCCTTTCGCCGTCCTGATGCTGGACCTCGACACCTTCAAGGAGATCAACGATCGCCACGGCCACAATACCGGAGATCGCTTCCTGGCGGAGACCTCGGAGGCGATCCAGCGGAGCCTGCGCAGCTCCGACATCGCCTGCCGCTGGGGCGGCGACGAGTTCTGCGTGCTGCTGCCGCAGACCGACCTGGAGGCGGCGCGCTCCACGGCGGAGCGCATCCGCAAGGCGATTGAAGATCTGGCCGCGCCAGGCGGCGTGCGCGCCACGGCCAGCCTCGGGGTGGCGACCTATCCGACCGATTTCGACGGCAGCGTGGAAGATCTGGTGAAGCGCGCCGATCAGGCGCTGTACCGGGCCAAGGGCGAGGGGAAGGACCGGGTGGCAGTCTATTCGGTGAAGCGCAGCGAGCCGGCGCCCGCGGCGTAGGACAACGTCAGACGGTTACCGTGATGACCGCCTCGAGGAGGGTCGAACCGATGCGGATCTTGTCGCCGTGGTTGAGCTTGGAATAGGCGATCAGCCGGCCGTTGAGGTAGGTGCCGTTGGTGCTGGCCAGGTCCTTGACCACGATGTGCTGCGGACCGTAGATCTCGAAAGCGGCGTGCTTGCGCGATACCAGCGGATCCACCAGCTGGATTTCCCCTTCCTCTCTCCCCACGGTGGTGCGGCTCCTGGTCACCTCGAAGGTGAGCCCCGTCTCCGCCCCTTCCAGGACCTTGAGGGAGAAGCGCAGCTCCTCGGGGATCTGCCAGTCGCCGGTCAGCGCCGCGAGCGGCTTTCCCGGCACCGTGATGTCGCCGATGGAAGGGGACTCCACCGGGCGCGGCGGGGCGGCTTGCGTGTTTGCCGTGCCGGGGCGAGCCGGGAGACGGTATTCCCCCTCGCACTGCGGGCAGATATAGTGCGCGCGGCCACCTCCTAACGGATCGGTGGCCGCTTCCATGCGCGAGCGGCAGGTCGGGCAGAAGATTTCCATGGCGGCCTCAGGAAGGCCCTTCCAGGCCCAGGTAATCGTGGATTCCCCGCCCGGCACGCGCCTCGAAGCGCTCCCACAGGGAGGGGATCTCCCCCGCGGGCATGTCCAGGAGGATCTTTTCGACGCGCGGCAGCGGAAAGAAGACGAGCGAGGGGGTGATGGCCGCGCCGTCGCGTTCGCCGAGCTGGCCCAGCCAGTCGTCGAAAGCCAGGAGGTCCACGCCGAGGACGGAGGTGCCCGTGGAGTCGAGGGAGCGCATGACTCCCCAGAAGCGCTCCTTGGGGTCCTTGAGATAGACGATCACCACCGCGTCGGGGCGGATCCGATCGATGCGGATCACCGTCTCCTCCTCTACGGCTCCATCGTCTTGAGGCTGCGCTCGTCCACCTTGAGCTCGGCCTCGGTGAGCTGGCGCACCTGCTCCGGCGTGACGCCGGGGGCAATCTCCGCGAGCCGGAGACCCTCGGGAGTGACGTCCACCACCGCCAGCTCGGTGATGATCCGGTCCACCACTCCGAGCCCGGTGAGCGGCAGGCGGCACTTGCGGAGGATCTTGGGCTCCCCCTCCTTGGTCGCGTGGGTCATCATGACGATCACGCGGCGCGCTCCGGCCACCAGGTCCATCGCGCCTCCCATTCCCTTGACCATCTTTCCCGGCACCATCCAGTTGGCCAGGTTCCCTTCCTGATCGACCTCCATGCCGCCGAGTACGGTGAGATCGACATGGCCGCCGCGGATCATGGCGAAGGAATCGGACGAATTGAAATAGGCCGCCCCGGCGATGGCGGTCACCGTCTGCTTGCCGGCATTGATCAGGTCGGGATCCTCCTCTCCCTGGAGGGGGAAGGGACCGATTCCCAACAGGCCGTTCTCGGATTGCAGGATCACCGAGATCCCGGCGGGGATGTGATTGGCGATCAGGGTCGGCATCCCGATCCCGAGATTGACGTAATAGCCGTCCCTAAGCTCCCGGGCCGCCCGCCGGACGATACGTTCTCTGCTCGATTCGCTTTTCATATCCTTTGCCCTGGAAGATGGCGTCGACGTAGATGCCCGGAGTGATCACCGCGTCCGGATCGAGCGCGCCCGGCTCGACCAGCTCCTCCACCTCGGCGATCGTGTAATCGGCTGCCGTGGCCATCATCGGATTGAAGTTGCGCGCCGTGCGCCGGTAGACGAGATTGCCCAGGGAGTCCCCTTTCCAGGCTTTGATGAAAGCGAAATCGCCGCGCAGCGCCTTCTCCAGGAGGTAGGTGCGGCCGCCGAACTCGCGCACCTCTTTTCCGTCCGCCACGGGCGTCCCCACGCCGGTCGGAGTGTAGAACGCCGGAATGCCGGCGCCGCCGGCGCGCAGCCTCTCGGCGAAGGTCCCCTGCGGCACCAGCTCCACCTCCAGCTCCCCCGACAGGCAGAGCCGCTCGAAGGTCTCGTTCTCGCCGACGTACGTGGAGATCATCTTCCGGACCTGGCGCGACTTCAAGAGCAGACCGATGCCGAAATCATCCACCCCGGCATTGTTGCTGGCCACGGTGAGAGAGCCGGTGCCGGCATCGCGGAGCGCGGCAATGAGATTCTCGGGGATGCCGCACAGTCCGAACCCCCCCATCAGGATGACGGCTCCTTCAGGGATCTTCGCCACCGCCTCGCGTGCGCCGCCAATCACTTTGTTCATTTCGTCTCCCGCGCCGCTTCCCGCAGCTCCACCAGGACCCCGCCGGCGCTGCGCGGGTGCACGAAGGCGATGCGCGTCCCTTCGGAACCGGAGCGGATTCCGCCGATCAGGCGGCAGCCGGCGGCCTCGAGGCGCCGGCAGCTCTCCTCCACCGAGTCGACGAGGAAGCAGAGGTGGTGGATCCCTTCGCCTCGCTGCTGCAGGAACCGGCCCACGGGAGAGTCGGGGCCTTCCGGCTCCAGCAGCTCGATGCGTCCGGCCCCCTGTCCCAGGATCGCCACCCGCACCTGCTCGGAGGAGACTTCCTCGATCCGCTCCAGAGGCAGTCCCAAAAGGTCGCGATAGAAAGGAAGGCGATCTTCCAGGCGCGTCACCGCGACGGCGACATGATCCAGCCGGCGGATCAACGCCGCCTCCCGTTGAGCGCCTTGCGCCGGTCGGCACGCGGGAAGCGTATCCGCTCCAGAACCTCCTCCGCGGCGGTGTAGGGATCGCACTCCCGGCGCGCCAGGTGCTCGGCAATCGACTCGACTTCTCCCTGCGACAGGCAGGCTTCCAGGGCCCGCCGGTAGAGGCCTTCACGCAGCAGCTCGAGGAAGCGCTCGCGGCTGCGCTCACGCTCCTTCTCTTTCCGCGCCGCGGCGTCGTCCGAGCGCCGGCGCCGGCGATCCACCGCTTCCATGAGCTCCGGCACTCCCTGGCCCGTGGTGGCCACCGTCCTCAGGATCGGGGTGCTGCCCGTCTTCTCGTCCGGGGCGAGTGCCAGCATCGCCTGCAGCTCCGAGGAGAGCCGGTCGGCGCCTTCGCGGTCCGCCTTGTTGATCACGAAGAGATCGGCGATCTCGAGGATGCCGGCCTTGATCGCCTGAATGTCATCGCCCAGTCCCGGCGGCAGCACCACCAGCACCAGATCGGCGATCTGCACCACCTCCACCTCGTCCTGGCCCACGCCGACCGTCTCGATCAGGATGACGCCGTACCCCGCCGCGTCGAGCAGGTCGACCACGTCGCGGCAGGCGCGCGAGACGCCGCCGAAATGGCCGCGCGTCGCCATGCTGCGGATGAAAACCCCCGAATCGAGACAGTGCTCCTGCATGCGAATCCGGTCGCCGAGGATGGCGCCTCCCGAGAAGGCCGAGGAGGGATCCACCGCGATGATCCCGACTTTCTCGCCGCGCGCCCGCCAGGCGCCCACCAGCTTGCTCGCCAGGCTGCTCTTGCCCGCGCCCGGAGGTCCCGTGATTCCCAGGACCAGCGCCTTGCCGGTTTTCGCGTAGACGGCTTTCAGGATGGCGCGCCCTTCCGCAGTCTCCCCTTCCACCAGCGAGATGCTGCGCGCCAGCGCCCGCGGATCGCCGGAAGTGAGCCGCTGCAGCAGCGCGCCGGTCATGACCTGCCGTCCGGCTCCAGGAGGTTGCGCGCGATCACCAGCCGTTGGATCTCCGAGGTCCCCTCGCCGATCGTGGTCAGCTTGGCGTCGCGATGGAACTTTTCCACCGGGTAGTCCTTCACGTAACCGTAGCCGCCGTGCATCTGGATCGCCTTGTCGGTGACGCGCACCGCCACCTCCGAGGCGAACAGCTTGGCCATCGAGGCGGCGAGGTTGATCTCCTCCCCGCGATCCTTCAGCGACGCCGCGCGCAGCGTCAGCAGCCGCGCCGCCTCGATCTCGGTGGCGCAGTCGGCCAGCATCCACTGGATTGCCTGGAACTCGCTGATCGGCTTGCCGAACTGGTGGCGCTGCTGGGTGTAGCGCAGGGCCGCCTCGAAGGCTCCCTGCGCCGTCCCCACCGCCATCGCCGCGATGCCGATGCGGCCGGAATCGAGCACCCGCAGCGCCCCGCGGAAGCCGGCGCCTTCGGCGCCGAGCAGCTGCGAGCGGTGCACGCGGCAGTTCTCCATGACCAGCTCGGCGGTATCCGAGGCGCGGCACCCCATCTTGTTCTCGCGCTTGCCCGAACGGAAGCCCGGCATGCCGCGCTCCAGGATGAAGGCGGAAATCCCGCCATGCTTGCCGGCCGCCGGGTCGGTCACGGCGAAGATCACGGCGAAATCGGCGATCGAGCCATGGGTGGCGAAGGTCTTCGCGCCGTTCAGGATGAAGTGCTCGCCGTCCTTCTCCGCGCGGCAGCGGGTCCCGCCGGCGTCGCTGCCGGCGGTCGGCTCGGTCAGGCTCCAGGTCCCGAGCTTCTCCCCGCGGGCCATGGGAACGAGGTATTTCTGCTTCTGCTCCGGCGTTCCTTCCAGGTAGATGTGGTTGCACGGCAGGCCATTGTGCGCCGCCACCGAGAGGCAGATCCCGGGGTCGACCCGGGCGATCTCCTCCAGGACGATGACATAGTCGACCATGCTCATGCCGGCGCCCCCCAGCTCCGGGGGGAAGGTCACGCCGGTCAGTCCCAGCTCGGCCAGCTTCTTGAAAATGGCGTGAGGGAATTCCTGGGATTCGTCCAGCCTCAGGCTGTGGGGAGCGATTTCGCTTTCGGCGAATTCGCGGACCATCTTGCGGGTAAGGAGCTGGTCCTCGCTGAAGGAAAAGTCCAAGCCGCACCTATTCCGGATATCTTGGGCGATAAACTCAATTATTCGAGTATTTTATTGCAGGCGAGGAGAGCCCGTCAACAGATTCGGTTGGGCTTTGCCCCTCAGCCCCGCCCCAGGCGGAGGATGGTATCCCCCGCCGCGTCCACCTCTCCCCGGGAGACGTCGCAATGGGTCACCATCCGAACGCGGTCGGCGGCAATCGACAGGCAGAGCACCCCCTCCGATTTGAGCCGCTCCACGAGGGAGGCGGCGGTGGTGCTGAGGGTGCGGAAAATGACGATATTGGTATCTACCTGCGCCGGATCGATTTCGAACTCCGAAGATTCGGAAATCCGGCGGGCCAGCCGCTGGGCATGGGCATGGTCCTCGGCGAGACGATCGATCATGGTCGCCAGGGCCACCAGCCCGGCGGCCGCCAAAATGCCGACCTGGCGCATTCCTCCCCCCATTCGCTTGCGCACCCGGATGGCTTCGCGGATGAAATCGCGCTCGCCCGCCAGGATCGAGCCCGCCGGACAGGCAAGCCCCTTGGAAAGCGTCACCATCACCGAGTCGGTGCCTTCGGCCAGCGCCTGCAGACTGGTGCCGGAGGCGACGGAGGCGTTGAACAGCCGGGCCCCGTCCAGGTGGACCCTCAATCGGGCGCGGCGTGCCGCTTCGAGCACTTCGTGGAAGCGCTGGCGCGGGTAGATCCCGCCGCCGCACATGTTGTGGGTGTTCTCCAGGCAGAGGAGCTGGGCACGGCAGTTGTAATAGATCGAGGAGCGCAGCGCCCCCTCGACATCTCCCGCCGACGGGAAGCCGCGCTCGCCGCGCACCGGCCGCGGCTGGACCCCGGCGAAGACCGCCATGGCGGCAAGCTCGTAATTCATGATGTGGCAGTCGGCGTCGAGGATCACCTCTTCGCCCGGCGTGGTGTGCAGACGGACCGCGACTTCGTTGGCCATGCTGCCGGTCGGCATGAACAAGCCCGCTTCCTTGCCGAGCAGCGCCGCGGCCTCCTCCTCCAGACGGAGCACGGTGGGATCTTCCCGATAGACGTCGTCGCCCACCTCCGCCTCGGCCATCGCCTTGCGCATGGCGGGAGTGGGACGGGTCACCGTGTCGCTGCGCAGATCGATCATCGCGCCTCCCGCGCCGGATTATAGCAGCCTCCCCCGCGTGCACCGCGCGCCGGAGGGTTGGCTATAATGTCTCCACGCATGTCCTTTTCTTCCGTCGCAACGCAGGCAGTTTGGAGGCGTCTTTTCAGGCGCGTGCGGTCCTCCAGGTCCCCGGGAAGCTGTGGTGCCCCCCGCGGTAGCCTGCTCTTCCTCCTTCTCCTGCTCGCGGGATGCGCGAAGCACGCCATGCCTCCCAGCCTGTTGTTGATCACCATCGACACCCTGCGCGCCGATCATCTCGGGACCTACGGATATCCGCGTCCCACCTCGCCGCGCATCGATGCCCTGGCGCGCGGCGGCGTCGTCTTCGAGAAGGCCTACGCCACGCTGCCGCGCACCACCCAGTCGGTCGCCACGATCCTCACCGGGCTGTACCCGAAGCACCACCAGGCGAGAGGCCTGTTCTCCTATCTGCCGCCGGGCAACACCACGCTGGCGGAGATCCTGCGCGAGCGGGGCTACGCGACGCGCGCCGTCGTCTCCAACATCTTCCTGCAGCCCGGCAAGGGGTTCGAGCAAGGGTTCGATTCGTACTCGAATCCGCGCAGCCGCTTCGACGGCGACAGCGCGGCGCAGATTAGCGCGGAGGCGCTCGGAGTGCTGGGCGGATTGCAGGGCCGTCCTTTTTTCCTGTGGGTGCACTATCTGGAGCCGCACTGGTCATACGAGCCCGAGGAGCGCTTCGTGCAGCGCTTCGATCCCGGCTACGACCCTTCGCAGGCGATGCGGGAGCTGCGCGAAGGAAAGTTCCGGAAAGGCGATCTGATCTTCAGCAATCCCCTGCCGCCGCGCGATCGCGAGCACCTGGTGGCCTGCTACGACGCCGAGATCGCCCAGGTGGACGAGCAGGTCGGCCTCCTGCTGGACGGAATCCCCGCCGCTCTGCGCGACAACCTCCTCGTCGTGCTGACCTCCGATCATGGCGAGAGCCTCTGCGAGCATGGCTATTGCTTCGCGCACGGCGAGACGCTGTACGACGACACGCTGCATGTTCCGCTGATCTTCTCGCAACCGGGACGCCTGCGCGCGGCGCGTGTCGCCTCGACCAACGTGTCGCTCCTGGATGTCGCTCCGTCCGTCTTGCGATTGCTCGGGCTGCCGGATCGGCCGGGAATGGATGGATTGCCGCTGCTTCCAACCGGCCCGGGCGCCGACCCGGCCGCGCGGCGGGCGCTGCTGTTCGCGGAGACCGATTACCAGCTGATCCACTCGGCCAATCCGCGCTATTTCATCCCGGGGGTGCGGGGGCGGTGGAGCGCGGTGCGGCGCGGTGCCCTGAAGCTGGTGACGATTCCACGCGAGCCGGCTCCGATCTACGAGCTTTTCGATCTCGCCCGCGATCCGGCGGAAGCGGCGCCGGCGGGACTGGAGGCGAGTTCCGAGGGGGCCGGGCTCGAAGGAGATCTCCGGGCCTGGACCGATGCCGGTGAGGGCGCGGGAGGCGACCTGGAGGAGACGCTCTCCGAAGAGCAGAAGGAGCGTCTGCGCTCCCTCGGGTACCTGCAATGACCCTGGCATCGGGGCACGACCGGATCCGGGACACCTTTGCCTTCGTCCTGTTCACGCTGTCCCTGCTCACCGTCGCGATGCTGACGGCGTCGGCCGCCGGCATTCCCCTCAGCCCGGCCGTTGCGCGCGCCGCGGCGGCCGCTTGCCTGGCGGGTGGCTGGGGAATGATGCGCCTGCAGCGGCGTCTCGACGGGAGCGGCGTACCGGTCGGCCGCTCGGCGTCGCACGAACCGCGCTCCATTCTCCTGGGTGCGGTGCCGTTGATCGTCGCGGCACTCTATCTCGGCCTGTGGTTCGCCGCCCTGGTCGCTCCCGACCGCTCCTGGGACGGCAACATCTATCATCTCCCCACCCTCCACAACTGGCTTCACGCCGGCCGCATCACCTGGATCGATCCGCGCATGCCGTTCGCCGATCTCATGAACGGTTATCCCAAGGAAGCGGAGCTGATGAGCATGGTGGCGGTGGGAGTGAGCGGAAGCTCGCGGTTTTCCCATTGTGGGAACCTGATCTTCCTGCCGCTTGGCTTTCTGGCGGTCGCGCGCCTGGCGGGGCTGGCGGGAGTCGGCCGGCGAGGCGCCTTGGTGTGCGGGGCGCTTTTCGTGCTGGCTCCGGTGAACATCGCCCAGTCGGTGACAGCCTACATCGATACCGCTTATGCCTGCTGCGTTGCCGCCTTCCTGGCATCGGTGGGGCTGGCGATCGAGCGGCTGCGGCGTACGGCATCGGTCCCCTGGCCCTGCCTGCCGCTGCTGGGATGCTCCTTCGGTCTCTCACTCGGCATCCGCCCGACGGCGCTGTTCCTGCTTCCCGGTGCTCTTGTCGCGATGGGCATGTTGCGACCGCGCTCTAAATCCACCCGTCCCGGCCGGGCGGAGTTCTTCGTTCGCGCGGCACTGCTCGTCGGTGCCGCGAGCCTCTGCGGCCTGGTGGTCGGAGGCTTCTGGTATGCCCGGAATCTGTGGCGGGAAGACAATCCTTTCTATCCGGTGAGGATTTCGTTCCTCGGCAAGACTCTGTTCGCGGGGCGGCCGATGGAGGAAATCGGCATTCTGGGGCACGAGCCGCCGGTCATGGCGAGCTGGTCCCGGCCGCGACAGATCCTCTACGCCTGGGGAGAAGGATTTGAGGAATGGCCGGCCTCCATCCGGAACGTCGACTCGCCCACCGGAGGATTGGGCCTGGTGTGGCTGCTCGGCTGCGTCCCCGCGATCCTCGTCCTCGGATGGCGCACGGCCCGCGATCCGGCGGCGCGGCAGGAGCTGACGCCCCTGCTGGCGTGCGCGGCCGTGGCGGTCCTTCCCTTCCTGGCGACTCCGGAGAACTGGTGGGCGCGCTATACCGTCTGGATTCTCGCGGTGGGGCTGCCCTGCTTCGCCCGGGTGGTGCGCGACGCCCTGGCGAGCGGCCGAGGGACGAAGCTCGTGAAGTCGTGGGCCACGGTCTGCATACTCATCGCACTGCTGGAAGGAGCGCTGGGCGCCGCCGACGTCTTTTCGCGCAGCTATCCGGGACCGCGTCCCTTCCGTCCCGGTGAAGCGTTGCACGCGGCGAGCTGGCGCTGGCCTTCGAACTATCTCTATCCGAACACGCGCGGGAGCCTGCTGGACCAGATCCTCGAAGGAAACGACACCGTCGCCTTCGGACCGACCCTGACCGAAGGGGCCTGCCGCGTCCGTGGCGGCATGGTCGGACAGCTCGCGCAGCCCGCCGGCGCACGCAGCATCCTGCCGATTCCGCTTGCCGCGGGCGAGGTCGAGATGGAGCAGCTCATCCGCGGCGGTGCGAAGTATCTGATCTGGGACACGGGGGCGATCGCGCCGCACTGTTCCCCTTCCGAAGCGGTGCTGAAGCTCGGATCCTCCTGGAGCCAGGCGGACGGATTCTGGATTTCTCCGATGCGCACGCAGGAAGCGTCTCGGTGACCCCCTCGGGTCCGCGGCGCCTCCGTGCGGCGGCCGTCTCGGCGCTGGCGCTGGCTCTCTCCGGCTGCTTCGAGCAACCGGTGAAGGAGACGATGTACCTCAAGTTCCTTCCCGGTTCCGAGGGGGTTGTGGTGGGAGTCAACGTCCGACTCGCATCGACGCAGGCGTTCGAGGACAACGTCGCGGCGCGCGATCGGATCGCCGCCTTGCAGCGCGACCTGCTCGACGAGCACGACGACTGGTCACGGCGCTTCCGCCGACTCGAGCCGGCACTGGATCGGGTCGTGTGGGATCGGGCGGAGGGGAGTCTTGCGGGAGTCACGCGCCGCGCCTATACGGAGGATCCGCAGAGCCTGCGGCAGTTCTTCGCGGACACGCTCATCGAGCCGCGGCTTGCGGGAAAGCAATCGGAGCCCGAGCTGACGCTCGTCGTGGGGAGCGGATCGAGGGCCAGCCGGTCTCAGCGGGAGGATCTTCGCGAAGCCCTGTCGCCCTGGATCGATGCGCTGGTGCGCTACCTGCACGATGCCACGGAGCTCTACGGCTTCCTCGAAAAAAATCCCTCCTCCGCGCCGGAGGCGTTCGGAGCGCTGTTCGACGGTGCCCGCGCGCGCCCGGCGGTCCCGCCAAGCGGTCGGCCCGGCGCGAGCGAAACGGGCGATCCCGGTGAGCAGGCCTTGCTCCTGGCGCGGCGCCTGGAGGACTCGATGGGTGAGGTGCTCCTTGTGCTCCAGGTTTCCTCCGACAGCGGCGTCTCGCTCGAGGAGCTCTCGTCGCTCGTCTACGATCCCTTTCCCGCTCCTCTGACGGTGCAGGTACCCGGCAGGATCGTCGAGCTGGAGGGATTCCGGAAGAACGAGCGAGGATTGCTGGAGGCAGGAGGGGCGAGTCTGATACAGGCTCTGCAGTCATTGGAAGGAAAATGGGTCGACCCCGATCCGCTCCTGGCAGAGTATCGGGCACTGAGCGGAGGCGATGCCGTCGACGCGCAGGCTTTCGCAGGTCGTCGGCGCCGGCGCTCTCCCCCTCCTTCCTCCTCGGAGCTTCGCGGCATCCTTGAAAAGAGCCTCTCCGGCCCCCCGATTTATCGCGTTCGTTGGAACGCAGCCCCCCAGACCGAGCAACCGGAGCCGCGGCAAGGTGACCTGGAATGGCTCTGGAGCGATCCCTCGAGTGGCAGCCCCTCCGCACCCGCCAGAATTCCGAAGCCGTAATTTCGACGACCCAGTCATGAGCCGGACCACCTTTGTATTACAAAGTACTTGACAATGCTCAACTCCTGACATATGTTGGCCGCGTGCACATCGAATCTCTCCGGCGGGTGCCTCCGACGCCTGATCCGACGCTGGCACGAGGAACTTCCGGGCGGCAGGACGTTTCCGATCGGTACGTCATGGGTCAATCAGACGTCTGTATGACGGCTCCCGATGCCCTGGCTTGCCGGACCGCCTGCAGCCTGCGGAAGGAAGCAAACCCCGGCCGGGGGGAACCTTTCCGGCGATCCCCCCGTATCTAGAGCATGTCCGAGAGGGGCGAGAGCGATACATGAGCGAAGCGATGGTGGTTTCCGTCAAGGATCTCCGGAAAACCTTCCGTGTCGGCTGGCGGGGGGGCCCGATACGGGCCCTCGACGGCGTCAGCGTGTCGGTCGGCCGGGGCGAGGTGTTCGGCCTGCTGGGGCCCAACGGAGCCGGCAAGACGACGTTGGTGAAAGTCCTCCTCGGAATCACCCATGCCGATGCCGGGGTGGCCGAGGTGCTGGGGCGTCCTGCGGGGGATGTCCAGGCGCGCTGCCGTGTCGGATATCTGCCGGAAGGTCACCGCTATCCTCTTCATCTGACGGGCGAAGGGGTGGTGCGCTGGTTTGCAAGGCTTTCGGGGGTTCCCGGCGCGGAGATTGGCGGCCGTTGCGCGGCGCTGCTGGAGCGCGTGGGACTCACCCGCTGGGCCGGCGTCAGGCTGCGCAAGTATTCGAAAGGAATGGTCCAAAGGCTCGGGTTGGCGGTGGCGCTCGTCCATCGGCCCGATCTCCTGTTTCTGGACGAGCCGACCGACGGGGTGGACCCTGTGGGGCGCGCCGAGATCCGCCGGATCCTGCTGGAGGAGAAAGAGCGCGGCACCGCGATCTTCATCAACTCCCACCTCCTGTCGGAGATCGAGCGGACCTGCGATCGGGTAGCCATCGTGTCGCAGGGAAAGATCCTCCGATCCGGCACGGTTTCGGAGCTCACCGAGCGGGGCCTCAGCTATCGCGTCGATGCGGGCACCGTGCCCGCGCCACTAATGGAGAGGATCCGTGAGCTGGCTTCCTCGGTGGAGGCCACCAACGGCTCGCTGCACTTGAGGGTCGGCAGCCTGGAAGCTCTGAATGCCTGCCTCGACTCGCTGCGCGGCTCGGGCAACCTGATCCGCCAGGTAACGCCTGAGAAGACCACCCTGGAGGAGAGCTTCATCCAGATCCTGGGGGGCGAGGAGTCGAAGCCATGACAAAGGTCCTGGCGGTGATCGACGGGACGATCCGCGAGTCGATGGCCAAGTTCACCTTCCTCGCCTTCCTCCTGATGTCCAGCCTGATGCTCTTGATCGTCACCTTCGCGGTCAACCTCGACGTCGTGGACGGAGCGCTGGCGGCGGCGCGCCTGTTCGGTCAGGACGTCAAGCTGGCCGGCCAGGAGATCTCCGTCGACCAGCTGGTCACGGGAATCCAGACCGGCACCGCCGGCATCCTCTTCGGGGTCGGGCTGTTCCTGTCGATCTTCGCGACGGCGAACCTCGTGCCGGTCATGCTCGAGAAGGGGTACGTGGATCTCCTGCTCTCCAAGCCGCTGTCGCGGCCGGCGCTGTTCCTGGGACGCTACCTGGGCGCCCTGAGCGTGGTGGGACTCAACCTCTTCTATCTGATCGGCGGCGTCTGGGTCGTCCTGGGTCTGAAGACCGGGGTGTGGAGGCGGGAGCTGCTGGGAGCCGGGCTCATCATCCTGCTGACCTACGCCATTCTGCTCGGCTTCATGATGATGGTGGGCGTGCTCACGCGCTCTTCCTCGATCACCATCATGCTCTCTTACTTCCTGTTCCCGCTCACCGCGGTTCTGTTCATCCGTGACAACCTGACGGTCATGCTCACCAGCAAGGTGCTCGTCGCCGTGCTCGACGCGCTCTACTGGATGCTGCCGAAGATCAACGAGATCAGCCTGTTCATGGTCAACCTCACGATGGGGAGGCCGCTCGGCTCGATCGCTCCCCTGCTCAGCTCGGCGCTGTTCGGGGCCGCCTGCCTGGCCCTGGGAACGGCGGTCTTCACGCGCAAGGACTATTAGGGCAACATCGCCCTCGAGGAGGCAACATGTGGCGTCGATTCGGCCTGGTCACGCTTTTCGAGAACTACGGAGGGATTCTGCTGGCCCTCATCCTCCTGATCCTGGTCTTCACTTCGTTCGCGTCGGAGACACCCGGCAAGGGGATCTCGCATCCGCTGGCCCTGCTTCCTTCCTCGGCCGAATTCGTCGTGTCGCTGGACACCTTCGCGCTGCGCAAGAGCGACCTCGTAGCCGAGATGGAGAAGCGCTTCGATTCGATCCCCGAGGCGGCGGAGAACTACCGGCGCTTCGTCCAGGAGACCGGGGTCGACCCGCGCCAGGACACCGACCGGGTCCTGATTTCGCTGCGCCAGGTCGATGCCGGCTTCGACTCGGGCTTCCTGATAGTCGCCGAGGGACGCTTCGGGTCCAGCCGGCTGGTCGACACGGCGGCCGAAAAGGGAGGCACCATCGTCACGACCGAGGATGGCACGCGCCTATGGACCTCGCGCGGACAGAATGGCGAGGGTGGAACCGTCCGTGCACTGGCCCAGCCCGGCCCCGACATGATCCTGTTCGGGCATGAATCCGAGGTGCGGCGAGCCCTCGACATCCTGGCGCGTCGCGCGGCTCCCGAGGTGAAGAGCTCCAAGCTCAAGGATCTGATCGCCGGCGTGGACCGTCGGGCTCCCGCCTGGGCCATCCTGAATTCGAGCGCCCTGGCCTCCAAGCTGTCCCAGGAGATCGGCCGCAGCGGCGCCGATTGGGACCCGGGCGCCGCCATCTCCAAGGTTGACTCCGTGACCGTGATGGGCTGGGTGGGAAAAGACGTCGACGTGAAGCTGCGTGTGTCGACCCGCGACGGTGAGACGGCTTCGCTGCTGGCCGACGTGGTGCGCGGCGCCCTGGCCGCCGGCAAGCTCGCGGCCAAGGACCGCGACGCCGAGCTCCTCAAAATCCTGCAGCAGACCTCGCTCGTCCAGGAAGGGACTTCGCTGGAGATGGAAGCGAGCATCCCGGCCTCGCGCTTCCAGCTCCCCACAGGCGCTGAATAACGACTACCGCGCGGCGGTGGGAGTGGCCGGCACCGGCGAACCGCGCTCTTCCAGCTTGTGCGCGAAGCGCGGCTCGGAGAGCAGGGCCGCCACCAGTTGCTCCGCCACCCAGCGGTTGCCCGCTTCGCTGTAGTGCAGGTAGGCATTGAAGAAGCCGGCGACCTGTCCGGCCGGCAGCCGGCGGATCGCCTCCACCAGATCGACGCGCAGATACCCCTCCAGGGAAGGCTCCGATGCCAGCGCGCCGCGCCAGGCGTCGGAGCTTGCCGTCCGGTAATCGTCGGGTCCCGGCAGGACCGCGAGCACCGGCACGGCCCCTTTCGCATCGGCCAGCTTGCGCAGCGACTTGAAGATTTCGGCGGCGACCTTCCAGAGCTCGGGGTCGACGCCGGTTGCCGGACGCGAGACGGTCCCACGGTCCCGGGTCAGGACCCGGATCAGCTCGAAGGTCCGCAACCGGGAGAAATGCACCGCATGCTGCCGCAGCCACGGAAAGCGGTAGCTGGAGCGGGGAACCGGCACGTTATCGGTCACCAGGGTGCCGTTCCGGACGTGCAGCACCGGCTTGCCGTATCCGAGGAATTCCCCTCCGCGCATGCGCTCGAAATCGTCGGCGATGAGCGCGAAGATCAGGACGTCGTGATCCAGCCGGGTGCCGTCGCGCGCGTACCAGAGGTAGGCCTGATCGGCCCCGTAGCCACCCTGTCCCATGTTGACGCTCTGGAGGCGCGGCTCAATCTCCGCCAGGCGCGCGCACCAGCTCGCCTCGTCCGATTCGCCGTAGCCGAGTGTGAACGAATCCCCCGAGCAGATGACCCGGATCTTCCCGGGTGGGACCCGCACGCCCACCTCGGCGGTGCCGCGGAAGCCCTCGGCGTTGATCGTGAGGCTCTTTCCGGGTCCGTAGAGATCGGGGACGCGCGCGCCCGGACGGTTGCTCCATCCCAGCAGCGGATCGTATTGGGTGTGCTGGCGCTCGCGAGGGACCGGACGGGTGTCCCACCAGAGGTCGCGCAGCAGCAGCACCGTGCTGCTCGCCCCCTCCAGCAGGAAGAAGAGAACGATCGTCATGAAGCTGGTGATCAGGACCGCGCGCAGCGCGCGGGCGGCGGCGCCTCGGGGAGAGGCGGGTGGAGAGGGTTTCATGCGCTCCAGCTACTTCGCGACGCGCTTGACGAACTCGCCGGTGGAGGTGTCCACCATGACCCGCTCCCCTGCCTCCAGGTAGACCGGCACCTTGATGATGGTTCCATTGCTCAAGGTGGCGGGCTTGGTGACCTTGCCGCTGGCCATGTCGGAGCGCCCGCCGGGACCGGTTTCGACCACCTCCATCTCGACGAACTGCGGCAGCTCCACACCGATGACTTTCCCCTCGAAGACCACCGAGCGCAGCGTGATCCCCTCGGACAGCCAGCGCGCCGCCTCCGCCAGGCTTTCGCGGCTCAGGTGGAACTGCTCGAAGGACTCATCGTCCATGAAATGGAAGTCGTCCTCCTCGGCATAGAGGAAGTTGATCTTGCGCTTCACCAGATCGGGCTCCTCGAAGCGATCTCCCGACTTGAAGGTGAGGTCCTGCAGGGCCGAGGTCAGGACGTTGCGGGCGCGCACCCGCACCAGGGTCGCGGCGCCGCGGGCGGAAGGGGTCTGGACGGTGTACTCCATGATGACGTAGGGGACGCCTTCCACCAGGATGGGAAGGCCCTTGCGAAAATCGGACGTCGAGATCACGCTGCCTCCGTTCGCCTCAGCGGGGTTCCGCCGGCGCGAAAATCAGGAAGTACTGGTACGGCAGAAAGGTCTTCTGCT
The DNA here is from genome assembly GCA_035764505.1 of Candidatus Polarisedimenticolia bacterium. Lineage (NCBI taxonomy): Bacteria > Pseudomonadati > Acidobacteriota > Candidatus Polarisedimenticolia > Candidatus Polarisedimenticolia bacterium. Next base: position 5,493 of record DASTZC010000249.1, on the reverse strand, counting down.
CCACCAGCTTCCAGCCCGCCTCCTGCATCTCGCGCGTGACCAGCTCCGGCTCGAGCTTGTGCTCCGGCGGCGGTCCGACCGGCAGCTCCCGCTTGTGAAAATCGACGATGGCCACTTTTCCACCGCGCGCCATGGCGCGCCGCATGCGCCGGAAGTACTCCAACCGGTCGTCGATGTGATGATAGGTATCGACGATGAGCACACGGTCCACCCGCCCCGGAGGGAGAAAGGGCTCCGCGGGAAGCGCCAGGACCGGCACCACGTTGGCCAGCTTCTCCCTCGCTGCGCGCTCGGCGAGGTAGCCGATCATCGACGGCTCGGTGTCGATGGCCAGCACCATTCCCCCCGGTCCCACCGCTCCCGAGAGATGCGCTTCGAAGTAGCCCGTCCCCGCCCCCAGATCGGCGGCCACCATGCCGGGCTTCAGTGCCAAGGCGCGCACCACCTCAGCCGGCATCTGCCAGGCGCCTCGCGCCGGATCGTCGAACACCTGCGCCCACCGCTGCGGATCGTCGAAGGGATGCCTCACCGTGGCGTCGTGGGACACAGCGGGCTCCTGGGGCCGGTCCGCATGGCCTGGCGCGTCGTCGCCGGCGGAGAGCTGAAGCGGCCATCCAAAGCACAGCAGCAGGCAGGCGATACGGGCGGCATGCACGGGAATTCCTCGCTTCTCGAGGGGAGGTTATCCGAGGGGGTGCACCGGAATCAACCGGCGCGCGGCATCAAACGAAGACGGCGAAGATCTCGTTGGCCACGCAGTAACTGCGCGGCGCGAGCCGCAGGCGCGGTCCTTTGAGCGACACGAACCCCGCCTCCATCAGATCCAGGACGGCGCCGCGACGGGAGCCGAGGGGATCCGCCACGCCGTAGGCACGCCCGAGATCGTCGAGATCCACTCCCTCCACGAGACGCAATCCGGCAAAGAGCGCTTCCTGCAGGCGCGCCCCGGGATCGGCCTCCCCGGTCTCGCGGCGGGGCTCTGCTCGCCGCTCCACGGCCTCCAGATAGCCTTCGAGATCGGGCGCCACGCGCGAGCGCCGTCCCGCCAGGTAGGACCAGGCGGAAGGGCCGAAGCCGGCGAACGGCGCGTCGGTCCAGTATTTGAGGTTGTGCCGGCAGCGCTTTCCCGGCAGCGCGAAGTTCGAGATCTCGTATTGCCGGTAGCCGGCGGCGGTCAGGCCGGAGCGCACGGTTTCATAAAGCTCGGCGGCCTCGTCCTGGGAGACCGCCGGCAGCTCGCCCCGCTCGATGCGCGCTCTCAGGGCGGTCTCCTTGTCCATCTCCAACAGATACGCCGAGACATGATCGGGCCCCAGGTCGAGGAGCCGTTGGAGATCCTCACGGAGAATTGCCGGGCTCTGACCGGGAAGCGCCAGCATCAGATCGAGGCTGACGTTGTCGAAGCCGGCGGCGCGGGCCTCGTGAAAGGCCTGCGCGGCGCGATCCGCGGTGTGGGCGCGGCCGAGCGCGGCGAGGATTGCCGGCTCGAAGCTCTGCACGCCGAGGCTCAGGCGGTTGATCCCTACCCGGCGGAAGGCCTGCAGCCGCTCCTCGGTCACGCTTTCGGGATTGGCCTCGAGGCTGATCTCGGCATCCGGCTCCACGCCGAAGCTGGACCGCAGCGCCGCCAGCAGCCGGGAGATTTGAAGCGCCGTCAGGAGCGAAGGAGTCCCGCCTCCGAAATAGACGCTGTCGACGGGCCGCCCGGCGATCTCGAGCGTCCGGGAGCTGATGCCGATCTCCTCCGCCAGAGCGCCGGCGAACCGGCCGAGAGACCCTTCTCCGGCGTAGGCGCGGGTGTAGAAATCGCAGTAAGTACAATGCGACACGCAAAAGGGAGCGTGCAGGTAGACGCCGAGGGGAGAATCACCCTGGCGATGCGCTTCAGATGACACCGAGCCCCTCCCCTTGCAGCCATCCCGCCCGGCCGTCCGGCAGGGTGACTTGCGTCCACTCCCCGCGGCGGGCATGGATCTTCACCATGGCTCCCTCGTGCACCGACGCCAGCAGCGTGTTCTCACGTCCCGGACCGCTGTAGACCTCCAGCTTCTCGGAGAGGACGACCGCGTCGTCCCGGGCCACCCGGTCACGGGCCTGCCATGCCGTCCAGCCGCCGAAGAAGACCGCCAATATCAGGACGGCCCCGGCCAGGGCCCCCGCCACCATGGCCCAGCGCCGCGGCCTCCCCAGGATCCAGACGGCGGCGATCGCCATCGCCGCGAAATACAGCCCGAGGAAGACGCGCGTGACCTGCTCGAGCGACAGCAGGTTCTTGCCGCGCTCGAGCTGGGCAATCAGGAAGGGGGCGCTGTCGGGCGGGGTGCGGTCGCGCACCCGGAGCCTCACGAAGCGGAGGTTCTCGCGGGCATCGGCATCCGATGGCTCGATTTTGAGCGTTTTCTCGTAGAACAGGATGGCCTTGCCGATCTCGTTCCGCCGGAAGCAGGCGTTGGCGAGATTGTAGAAGACGCGGCTGTCGTGGACGCCGCGCCGCAGGATCTCCTCGTAGGCCTTCTGCGCCGTTGCGAAATCGCCTTTGGAGTAGGCTTCGTTGCCCTGCCGGAAGAGCGTCTCGGGAGTGCTCGCCAGCCGCGCCTGCGCGCGGATCGACACGGGGAGCATCAGCAAGGCGGCCAGCAGGCCCAAGCGCAGGAGGCGCCGCGCCGTCAAGCCGACTTCACGCTCCCTTCCATCGCCTCGACGACCCATTCCGCCTCGCCCAGGGCCTTGGCCATCTCCCCGGGCTCGGATGCCGACGGCGCGAAGCGGGCGAAATCACAGGTTTCGAGACAGCGCCGGAAGCGGTCCCGCAGCGCCGGCTCCACCCCCCGCTGATCCAGGATCTCCTCGATCCGATCGTAGGTGAGCCCCGACGCCGGCAGGGTCGCCTTGTCGGCGAGGTAGCCGGTCAGCGCGGAAGCCACCTCCTGGTAGAAATCGCGGGGTTGAGAGCGGGAGAGACGGCTGCGGGCCCGCGCCAGCTTCCGGCGGGCCAGTCTGCGGGCTTTGCGGCGGCGCACCAGGCCTTCGCTTCCGGCCAGGCGCGAGCGCCTCCGGGCCATCAGCAGCAATCCGGTGTTGAGCGCCAAAGGGCCGGCCAGCGCCGCCAGGAACAGCGGGGATCCCGCGAGGGTCCGCGCCTGATCGCGCAGCGGCTGCGGATCCATCTTGATGTACCGGATGTCGGTGCCCAGGACCGCGATGTCGGCGCGCGCCGGGAAGGGCTGGCCCGGGAGATCGCCTGCCTCGCCCCGCGCGACCTTCAGATGGATCGGCTCGCTCTGCAGCACCTGGTAGCTCGCCGTCTTCGGGTCGAAGTAGGCGAAGCGGACCGGCGGGATTTCCTGCGCTCCGGCGGCCAGCGGGATCAGGACGTATTCCCAGGTCTTCTTCCCCACCATCGTCCCCGCCTTGGCGTGCGGCGTTTCCTGGACTTTGGGGTCGTACTGCTTGAAGTCGGGCAGCGCCGGGATGCGGGGGCCGGAAAGCGTCGAGATGTTCCCCTGTCCTTCGACCTCCACCTTCAATCCGACCGCGTCGTTCACCTTCGTGTCGTTCCGATCCGCCTTGACCGACAGCGTGTAGCGCCCCACCGCGCCGTCGAACTCCGGCGGCCGGCCCTCGACCGGCAGGTCCTTCACGTGGATGCGGATCTCCTGGCTGCTGCGGAACAGGCTCTCGGTGGGCTGGAACAGGAAGGAGTCGAACGGGTCGTTGCTGCGGCGCCGCGCGGCGAAATGGAACGTCAGGGCCGGGATGGTCAGATTTCCGGAGCTGTTGGGGAAGAGGGCCTTCTTCAGGACGGTGTACTCCATGAAGGTCCCTTCCTTGCGCTGTATCGTGCGCGCGTCGTACTTGTCGTCCGGCTTGATGTCCTCCACCCAGAACCCCTCGTAGCTGGGCTGGTCCTGCAGCGCCATGTTCGACAGCTCGTACTGTGTGTAGACCTTGTACATGAGCGAGACCTGCTCGCCCGGATAGACGTCCGTCTTGTCGACCACCGCCTCGACGAACAGGCTGGCCGGCGTGCTGCCGCGCGGCGGCGTCGCGAGCCTGCGCCGGGTCCACGGGTCGGCAAAGGGAGAATTTGGCTGACCCCCGCCGCCGCCCTGGCTGCCGCCGCCAGCTCCGCGCTCGACCACGTCGACGCGCAGCATCGGAGTACGGTAGGTGGTGCCGTCCAGGGTCACGGGGATGGGTGGGATGCTGTGGACGCCCTTACCCTGAGGAACCAGGATCCAGGTATAGCTGCGCGAAGAAGACGAGCGGCCGTTGACCCACTGGAAATAAGAGGAGACCGATGGTCCGGAAACCGAGACGAAGCCTGGAATCTGCTGCAGCGAGGGGGGCTGATCGGGCTGGTGGTCGGTGCCGTTGATCTGAATCTTGAGCTCGACCTCCTGTCCCTCTTCGACGCGGTTCGGCTCGGCCGTGGCGGTGACCTCGACCTCCTGGGAAAAAGCGGTGGTCGCGGGCGCGAAAAGCAGGAGCAGGATGGCCAGGCGTACCCAGCGGCGCATCTACCAGTCCTCCTCCACGTCGCGCTGCTCTTCTTTCTGCGCCTCCAGCCGCTTCTTGAGGTTTTCCTTCTCGTCTTCCTGGAGCGCACTGAGGATGCGCTCCGCCTCCTCGCGCGTCAATCCTCCCTTGGGGCGCTGCTGCTGCCCGGGCTTTTTCTTCGGATCGTTCGAATCTCCCTGCTTGGGAGATTGCGGCTTGTCGGGGTTCTTGTCGTCGGGCGAGGGCTTGGACGGGGAATTCTCCTGGGAATCATCCTTATTCTTGTCGTCGGGCTTTTGCTGCTGTTGCTGCTGCTGTTGCTGCTGCTTCATGGCCAGCAGCGCCAGCTCCAGGTTGCGCTTGGCGTCCATGTCCTTGGGAGCGAGCTTGAGGGCTCTCTGATAGGCATCCACCGCCTCCTGATACTGTTGCTGACTGAAGAAGGTGTTCCCCAGATTGTAGACGGCCCGGGGATCGAGCGACGCATCGGCGGCCGCCAGAGCCCGGCGATACTCCTCGCGGGCTTTTTCAACTTCTCCCTGACGGAAGAAGACATTGCCCAGATTGTAATGGAGCTGCGGAGAATCAGGCGCCGCCAGCTGGGCTTCGGTGTAGCGCTTCAGCGCCTCGGGATACTTCTTCTCCTCGTACAGCTTGTTCCCTTCCTTGTTCTTGGAGCTGGCGGAAGCCCGGGCCTGGGGGATCTGGGTGCCCATCACCAGGCCCGTGCCCAAGAACAGAAGGGTGAGAACGGCGGATCTCCATGCGAGGGAGCGCCTCTGACGGACCGAGATCATGCCTTCCTCTCCTTTCCGGGGAACAGCCGTCCACCAATCCCCGCCTCGAGCATCAGGGCTCCGAGGGCCACGGCGAGGGGAATCTGGTAGCGCTCCTCGTAGGTCGTGATAAATCGGGAGCCCACCTGGCGATGCTCCATGAGCGCGATCCGATCCTGAATCTCGCGGATTTCCCGCCCCTCGGGGGTGAGGGGAA
>DASTZC010000248.1 GCA_035764505.1 Candidatus Polarisedimenticolia bacterium | reverse complement strand
TGAATCGGCTCCGCTAACATCCGCGCCGCCCCGGTTCATCTTCGGGGGCGGAGCCTGCCTTTGAACCGCAGTCTGGACGCCATCTTCCGCCCCCGCTCCGTCGCCGTCATCGGCGCCTCGCGGCGCGAGGGATCGATCGGCGGCGAGATCCTCGCCAAGCTCCTCGAAGGCGGCTTCGAAGGCGCCGTCTATCCGGTCAATCCGCACGCCGACTTCCTGCATTCCATCAAATGCTATCCATCGATCAGCGACATTCCCGACCCGGTCGATCTTGCGATGATCGTGGTGCCGCGCGACTCCGTGCCTGGCGTCGTCGAGGAATGCCGCCGCAAGAAAGTCCACGGGCTGGTGGTGATCACCGCCGGCTTTCGCGAGGTGGGCGAGGAAGGGGCGCGCCTTGAAGCGAAGATCCGCGACAAGGTGCGCAAGGCCGGCATGCGCATGGTGGGTCCCAACTGCATGGGGGTCATCAACACCCATCCCGCCGTGAGCATGAACGCCACCTTCGCGGCCAGCGCGCCGACGCGCGGCCGCTCGGGTTTCATGTCGCAATCGGGAGCGTTGGGGGAGATCATCCTGGCCAATGCGCGCCACATCGGATTGGGAATCTCGATGTTCGCCAGCGTCGGCAACAAGGCCGATGTCTCGGGCAACGACCTGATCGAATACTGGGAAGACGATCCGACAGTCGACGTGATGCTGATGTACCTGGAGAGCTTCGGGAACCCGCGCAAGTTCACCACCATCGCGCAGCGCGCCACGCGCAAGAAGCCGATCATCGCGGTCAAGTCAGGACGCACCGAAGCGGGGGCGCGGGCCGCCTTCTCGCACACGGGATCGCTGGCTGGTGGCGACGTGGCGACCTCCACCTTGTTCGATCAGTGCGGCGTGCTGCGGGTCAACACCATCGAGGAAATGTTCACCCTGGCCACCGCTTTCACCAGCCAGCCGCTGCCCAAGGGGAATCGCGTCGCCATCCTGACCAATGCCGGCGGCCCGGCGATCATGGCGACCGACGCGGCCATCACCCTGGGACTGACGCTCTCGCCGCTGGAGGAGACCACGCGGCGCGAGCTGAGACGCAAGCTGCCGCCCGAATGCAGCGTCGCCAACCCGGTGGACCTGATTGCCTCCGCCGATGCCGACCGCTACGACGTCGCCCTCAAGCTCCTCCTGAAGGACCCTACCGTGGATGGCTTGATGGTCCTGTTCGTCGCCCCGACGATGATCAACTCCCGCGAGGTGGCGCGCACCATCGCACGGCGCTGTACCAAGAGCCGCAAGCCGGTGCTGGCCTGCTTCATGGGGAAGGACCGCGGCGCGGAGGGGATGCAGGCGCTGCGCGCCAGCTCGATCCCTGTCTATTCGTTCCCCGAGGAAGCGGCGCAAGCCATGGCGGCGATGGATCGCTACCGGCGGATCCGCATCCGGCCGCGCGGGCGCACCGTGCGCTTTCACTGTGACCGCGCCCGAGTGAGGCTGCTGCTGTCTTACGTGCGCCGCAAGCGGCGATCCGAGCTGACGCTGGAGGAAACCCAGGAGGTTCTGAAGGGCTACGGCTTTCCCCAGCCGCCCAGTCGCATTGTCACCAGCGCGGCGGCAGCCATCGAAGCCTCGCTGGAGCTGGGCTATCCGGTGGTCCTGAAGGCGGTGCTCCCCGAGCTGTCGCACAAGACCGAGGCGGGCGGCGTGCGCGTCGACTTGCGCAACGGCGACGAGGTGGGCCGCACCTACCGCGAGATGGCCCAGCGGCTGAAGAAGCGCGCGCTGCCGGTGCTCGTCCAGAAGATGATCCGCGGCGGCAGGGAAGTAATCCTCGGCTCGTTCCAGGATCGCCAGTTCGGGACACTGTTGATGTTCGGGCTGGGCGGCATCTTCGTCGAGGCGATGAAGGACGTAGCGTTCCGCGTTCATCCGATCACCGACCGCGACGCGTCCGAGATGATCACCTCGCTGCGCGGCTATCCACTTCTCAAGGGGTTTCGCGGGGAGCCTGGCGTCAGCGAGAAGCTCCTGGTGGAGATGATCCTGCGATTGTCGCAGCTGCTCTCCGATTTCCCGGAGATCGAGCAGGTGGACATCAATCCGTTCATCGTGGGGAGCCGCCGCAGCGAGTCGTTCGCGGTGGACGCGCGCATCGCCCTGCAGCGCCGCTGAAGGCCGCGAGATTTGACGCCCCGCGTTTGCGTGACATAATCTCGGACGTAGTTAATCAATTGAAAAAAAGGAACTAACTTCGCATGCGCCTGCGCTTCGAGCACACCACCATTTTGTGCGTACGCCACAAGGGACAGGTCTCCATGGCGGGAGACGGCCAGGTCACCTTGGGGCATTCGGTGGTCAAGCACGGGGCGCGGAAGATTCGCCGCGTCTACAACGGCACGATTCTGGCCGGCTTCGCCGGCTCGGCGGCCGATGCGATCGCCCTGTTCACCAAGTTCGAGGCGAAGCTCGAAGAGTTCCGCGGCAATCTGGAGCGTGCTTCGGTCGAAATGGTGAAGGACTGGCGCACCGACCGGGTGCTCCGGCGGCTGGAGGCGCACCTGGTGGTAGCCAACGGCAGCCATGCCTACCTGCTCTCCGGCACCGGGGATCTCATCGAGCCGGACGACGGGCTGATCGCGCTCGGCTCGGGCGGACCGCTGGCGCTGGCGGCCGCACGGGCGCTGATCAAGCATTCCGACCTGGACGCACCGACCATCGCCACGGAAGCGATGCGGATCACCTCGGATATCGACATCTATACCAACGATAACATCGCGGTGGAGACGCTGTAAGGCTCCGATGGTCTTCTACATGCCGGGAGAGGTGACGGAGAAGGCGGTCCCGCTCAGCAGCGACGACCTGACGCCTCGCCAGATTGTCGTGGAGCTGGACAAGTATGTCGTGGGGCAGCGCGCCGCCAAGCGCGCCGTGGCCATCGCCCTGCGCAACCGCACCCGCCGGCTGAAGCTGCCTCCCGAGATGGCCGAAGAAGTCGCCCCCAAGAACATCATTATGATCGGCCCCACCGGCGTGGGGAAGACGGAGATCGCCCGCCGTCTCGCGCGCCTGACCAGCTCCCCCTTCATCAAGGTGGAAGCCTCCAAGTACACCGAAGTCGGCTACGTGGGGCGTGACGTCGAGTCGATGATCCGGGACCTTGTCGAGCTGGCGGTCGAGATGGTGCGCTCCGAGAAGGCCAAGGAGGTGCGCCAGCGCGCCGCGCGCAATGTGGAGGACCGCCTCCTGGAGCTGCTGCTGCCGCCCCTGGAGCGGCCCCACCCGGGGGGCATAGCCTCCGAAGTGGGAGCGGAGGCCACCGAGCAGCACGAGCGCAGCCGGGAGAAGCTTCGCCAGCAGCTGCGCTCCGGCGCCCTGGAGGACCGCATGCTCGATCTCGAGGTGCGCGCCTCGTCTTTTCCCGCCATGCGCATTTTTTCCAGCGCCGGCATGGAGGAGATGGACATCAACCTCAAGGAGATGATGCCGGGGATGTTCGGCGGCAAGAGCCGCAAGCGGCGCATGAGCGTGGCGGAGGCACGCGACCACCTCCTGCGCGAGGAAGAGGAAAAGCTGATCGATCCCGATAGTGTGGCGAAGCTGGCCGTCAAGCGCGTCGAGGAGTCGGGCATCATCTTCATCGACGAGCTGGACAAGATTGCCGGCCGCGAGACGGGGCATGGGCCCGACGTCAGCCGTGAGGGAGTCCAGCGCGACTTGCTGCCGATCGTGGAAGGCACCACCGCCAGCACCAAGTACGGCATGGTCAAGACGAACCATATCCTGTTCATCGCCTCCGGCGCCTTTCATGTGAGCAAGCCTTCCGACCTGATCCCGGAGCTGCAGGGACGCTTTCCGATCCGCGTGGAGCTCGACACCCTCAGCGAGGAGGACTTCGTCCGCATCCTGAGCGAGCCGAAGAATGCCCTGACCCGCCAATACGTGGCGCTGATGGAAACCGAGGGATTGCACATGAGCTTCACCCCCGACGCGCTGCAGACGATCGCGCGCTACGCCGCGGAGGTGAACGAGCGCACCGAGAACATCGGGGCCCGCAGGCTTCACACCCTGATGGAGAAGCTGCTGGACGAGGTCTCCTTCGCCGGAAGCGAGCAGGAGGAAAAGACCGTCGTTATCGACGCGGCTTACGTCCAGCGCATGCTCGCCGGCGTCATCCGCGACCAGGACCTGAGCCGTTACATCCTCTAGCAGGAGCAGTCCCACCCTCCGCCGTCCGGTGGAGCTCACGGGAGCGCGTTCCTTGAAGCTTCGCGTCCGCCGCCGGCGCCTGCACGCGTCCGCACCCCTCGCAACCTTGATGACGGCAATCCTCTTCTCGACGGCCTGCGGCAAGAAGGGACCTCCCATGCCGCCGCTGAGGCGCGGGCCCGACCGCATGGCATCGGTCTCGGCCCGCCAGGAGGGGAAGGGGGTGGTCCTCACCGGGTTGCTGCCGCAGCACAGCCAGGACGGCGGGCCGCTGGCTCCCATCACCGAAGTGCGGGTATGGCGCCTGGATCGTGGCGGCCTGACCGGGCTGTCGGGTGCGCAAGCCAAGACGGCGGAGCGCAACGCGGTGCGCCAGTTCACCAAGGACGCGAAGCGCATCGCCACCGTGGAAGGCGAGTCCCTCGGAAAGGCGCTTTCCGCAAGGCGCTTCGCCTTCCTGGATCCCGATCCGCTGGGAGGGGAGATTCCCCAGGCCGGCAAGGACCTCACCTACGCGCTGACCGCGGTGGACATCGAAAAGAGGTCTTCGCCGCTGTCCAACTTCGCCACCCTGCGGCTCCTGCCCCCGCCCATGCCGCCGTCCAATCTCCAGGCGGAGATCTCGGAAAAGGCGATCCGCCTTTTTTGGGAGGCGCCGGCGCCTCAGGCGCAAGAAGTCACGGTGCAGTTCAACGTCTACCGCTCGGAGACGGAGGGGCTGTTCCTGGATCCCCCGCGCAATCCCCAGCCTCTGGCGCAGCCGGCCTTCGAAGATACGGAGTTCAGCTTTGGGAAGGACTATTACTACTCGGTGCGTTCTGTGGCCGTATCCGGGAAGGCAAGCCGGGAAAGCGAAGGCTCCGCGTCGCTGAAGCTGTCGCCCAAAGACGTCTACGCCCCGGCCGCCCCGACAGGGTTCGCCGTTTCGGCGGAGGGCAACGTCATCAAACTCTACTGGTTCCCCAACTCCGAGACCGACCTGGCGGGGTATCGAATCTACCGTTCGACCTCGGAGACGGAGGGTTTCACCGAGCTGACCCGGCCGGCCGCGGACGATTCGACCTACGTGGACGCGGCGGTGGAGCCGGGAGTCAAGTACTATTACAGCATCACGGCGGTGGATACAGCCGAGCCGCCGAACGAGAGCGAGCGGTCGGAGGTGCGCACCGACCGGATCGCCCCGCATGCCCCGGGAGGCACCAAGCCTCCTCCCGGAAAACCCTGAGGAGAGCTGCCTCATGGAATTCTTCAAGATGTCGGGCGGGGGCAACGACTTCATCGTCATCGACAACCGCAACGGGGTGGTGCGCCCCGAGTCGGTCTCGGAGCTGGTGCAGCGAATTACGGTCAGGGCCTTGTCGGTCGGCGCGGATGGCGTCATTCTCCTGGAGACGTCGCGTATCGCCGATTTCCGGGCCATCTTCTACAACCCGGACGGCCATACCACCTTTTGCGGTAACGGCGGGCGCTGCGTCGCGCGGCTGGCCTACCTGATGGGGCTGGTCGGGCCGCGCATGCGGGTGGAAACGATGAAGATGGTCCATGACGCGGTGGTGGAAGGAGAGCGGGTGCGCTTCTCGATGCCCCTGGCCCAGCGGCTCAAGACCGGACTGACGCTGCAGGTCGACGATCAGGCCCTGGAGGGGGCAACGGTCGACACCGGAGTGCCGCATCTGGTGGTTTTTCGGGACACGCCCCACTCGGTCTCGATCCGGGATCTTGGCCGCAAGCTGCGCCATCACGCCGATCTCGGCCCGGAAGGGGCCAATGTCAACTTCGTCATGCTCGTGGACGACCACACCCTCGCGATCCGCACCTACGAGCGCGGCGTGGAAGGGGAGACGCTCTCCTGCGGGACCGGGTGCGTCGCGGCCGCCTTGGTGACTTCCGCTCTCGGGAAGACGCAGTCCCCGGTTTCCTGCTGGACGCGGTCCGGGGTGAGCCTGACGGTGCATTTCAAGGGCTCCCAGGGCGCTTACACGGGGCTCGTTCTCGAAGGCGACGCCCGCCTCGTCTACCAGGGGAACCTGGGAAGCGAGGCGACCCGCGGTTTCGATCCCCCGCGCCGGAACTGACATGCAGATCACCCCGCCTGCTTCCGGGAATTCCAAGCCACGCTCCATGGCGTGGCGGATTTTCCGGCTGGTGGCGGGCTGGACGCTGGTCGTCTTGGGGGTGGTCGGGCTGTTCCTGCCGGTGCTCCAGGGCTTCCTTTTGATCATTTCGGGCCTTGCCGTGCTCAGCACTGAGAGTCCATGGGCCCGCCGGCTCCTCGATCGGCTCAAGAGACTGAGAAAGCGCGGCCAGGAATCGGAGCGGGCCCCCGGCCGGCTCGAATCCAGGATGAGCACCCCGCCAAATCGCTCCGAGTCTCCTCCAAACACGCCAATCTGACCCTCCCAGGAGCCACGGGCACGGGCCCGCTCCTCGCCGTGCGATGGAGCACCCTCTTCCTGTCCGGGAACGAGGGAGTTCCAGCGTCAGTTCTAAGTCTATGCAATATCAATCGGCTAGCTCGGGCCTCTGGAGCAGCGGCACCTGCTCAGCACGATGATTTCGCGCCTTTCCCGGGAATGATCCGCGATGGCAGGCAATTTGCTGTTCCGACCGGCCGGAGGTGCCCCCCAATGTGGAAATCGCTTCTCCCTTACGCGACGTCTTACGACGAGTTCATCAATCCCGACGAAGACACGAGGCTCGAGGCTCTCATCTCGGACCCTGATTCGATGAAGCACGAGCAGTCGGTCATTCGAAGAGAGACTCTGGAGGTCCTGAAAGGGGCTCTCCGCAGCCTTCCCTCGCGAGAACGGTACATTCTCGAGCGCCGGTTCGGCATCGTGGACGACGTGGAGCTCACCTTGGGCGCCATCGCACACATCCTGAAACTCAGCAAGGAACGGGTGAGGCAGCTGGAGCGCGACGCGCTCGGCAAGCTGCGCATGACACTCGCCCAAAGGCGCCAGGACCTTCTCGTCAGTTAAGATCTCTTTGATCCTCTGCCCCCCCCGGGGTTTCGCCCCGTCCCTTCCCCCCCAGGGACGGGGCGAAAACTTTTGGTTGACAACTTCCCGGATAAAGTCATAAAGTTCGCCGGTTCAAAAGGAACCAAGCATTTCTCCGTTCGAAATCTCGGGTGCAGCGCGGTCCCGACTTGAATTGGCTTGCCGGTGCGTCCGCGGCGAGGTCAGCGGTTTGTCCGCAGCGGAAGGATGGCGGTGGCGTGCCCGGCCTGGCAATTTCAAGGTATGATGAGCCACCCGTCGGGGGACCGATTCTCGCGGCGAGACGTTGGAGCCCACCGGGTTTCTACCGATAGCGGCAATGGACTTGGCGGCGCGAAAACCGATTCTCGCCGGCTTGGGATCGCGCGCGAACCCGAAGCTCGAGGGACAGCGTTGAAGAGATGGATTGGGGCGGTCATGCTGGCATGCCTGCTGCTGCCCGCCGTCGGCTGCCAGAAGCTCAAGGCCCGTATCACGATGAAGAAGGCCAACGAGCTCTACTCCGCGGAAAAATACGAAGAAGCCATCAAGAAATACGATGAGGTCGTCGCCATCGATCCCTGGTGGGTCGACGCCTACAAGAACGCCGGTCTTTCCTACCTCGCGCTGTATCAGCCCGGCTCGCTGCATCAGAAAGACGTCGACTACTCCACCAACGCCATCGTCAAGCTGCAGCGCTACCTGCAGTTCGTCCCCGAAGATGAGAAGGCGGAAGATCTCCTCATGGATACCTACATGAAGACTTCCCGCTATGACGAGGCGGTGGAGTTTCAGAAGAAGAAGCTGGAAAAGGACCCGAAGAACAGCCGCTACATGCAGACGATCGGCATGATCTACGCGAAAGCCAGCAACTTCGACGAGGCGCGCAAGTGGTTCCACGCGCGCGCCGAATCCGACGCCAAGAATCCGGAGGCCTGGTACTCCCTCGGCGTGCTGTGCTGGGAGCGCGCCTTCCGGAACCAGGAACTGACGGTGGACGAAAAGCGCTCCCTGATCGACGAGGGGATGGTGGCGCTGAAGAAGGCCGTCGAGCTGCGGGATGACTATTTCGAGGCCTACAGCTATATCAACCTGCTGTATCGCCAGAAGGCGCTCACGGAAACCGACCCTGAGCAGTCGATGAAGGACATCCAGGAAGCGGACCTCAACCAGAAGAAGGCGATCCAGCTGCGCAACGAGCAGATGAAGAAGGGGACCTAGGCGGCGCCGGTCATCCCGGCCGCCCCGGAGGAGCATCCGTTGTTCGACCAGATGGTCACCTCGACCAAAGAGCGCCGCGGCGGCAGGGGGTGGCTCTTCATGCCGGTCTCCATCGCCCTGCACGCAGTGGCGCTGGGTGGGATCATCTTCGCTTCGTTCCTCTCGGTCGGATCGATTCCCGAGCCCCCCATCGTCGTGACTTTCCTGGCCGCTCCGCCGCCTCCTCCGCCCCCGCCTCCACCTCCACCTCCTCCCAAGGGAGGATCCAAGCCGAAAGAACAAACTCCCAAGGTGGAGGAGGTCAAGCCGATCATCCCGCAGGAAATCGTGCAGCCGAAGGAGGTCCCCAAGGAAGTCCCGAAGCCGGTCGAGACGCCCGGTGAGGACGAAGAGGAAGAAGGAGTGGAAGGAGGCGTTGAAGGGGGTGTCGAGGGCGGCGTCGTCGGCGGTGTCGTCGGCGGCGTGATCGGCGGCGTGATCGGGGGCGTTCTCGGCGGCGTTCCGGGCGGGGTCCCGGGCGGCATGCTGGATCAGCCTCTCTACGCCGGATTCGGCGGCGTCACCAACCCCGAGCTAATCTCCTCGAGCAAGGTACTGCCGCGCTATCCCGAGCTGGCCCGGCGCGCCAAGGTCCAGGGGCAGGTCATCCTGCAGGCCGTGGTCCACAAGGACGGCACGGTGGGCGACGTGACGGTGCTCAAGACCCCCGGCGCCAAGCTGGGATTCGACGAAGCGGCCATGGAGGCGGTCAAGCAGTGGCGCTACAAGCCGGGCCTGCAGAACGGCAAGCCCGTGGACGTGTATTTCACGATCATCGTGGACTTCTACCTGAGCCAGTAGCGGAATCCCCGAGGGATTTAGGAGGCAACCCAACATGGAATTTGGACTCGTAGAAATCTGGAACCACATGGGATGGGAGGCGAAGGGGGTGGCTCTCATCCTCGCCCTCATGTCCGTCTGGACCATCAAAGTGACCTTCGATCGCGTCCTGCTCTACCGCGCCGCGCGCAAGCAGTCGATCGACTTCCTGCCGCTGGCGACGCAATGCCTGAAGAGCAACAAGCTGCGCGAGGCCGTCGAGCTGGCCAAGAAGTACCGCAAGAGCCATCTCGCCCGGGTGATCGCGGCGGGGCTGCAGGAGATGCAGTCCGAGTCCGACGACGGAATCGAGGGCGGGCTGATGCTCGACGCCGTCCGGCGCAGCATGGACCGCGAGTCGATCCTGGTCAGCACCGAGCTGAAGAAGGGGATCCCCTCGCTGGCCACGATCGGCACGACGGCCCCGTTCATCGGGCTGTTCGGAACGGTGTACGGAATCATCCACGCTTTTCAGGCGATGGCCTCCTCGGGATCGGGCGGACTGGCGTCGGTTTCCGCCGGTATCTCCGAGGCCCTGATCACCACGGCGTTCGGACTGTTCGTCGCGATCCCGGCCGTCTGGATCTTCAACGTCTTCACCGGCCGCGTCGACTATTTCGTGCTGGAGATGAACAACTCCTCCTCCGAAATGGTCGACTTCTTCATCAAGAAGCAGAACGTTCCGGTCCGCGGCCAGGGGGTAGGGGCCCATGCAAGCAGGTAACCAGGGCGCCGGCGACGTCAAATCGGACATCAACGTCACTCCGCTGGTGGACGTCTGCCTGGTGCTGCTGATCATCTTCATGGTCGTCACGCCGATGCTCCAGAAGGGAGTCAACATCACGCTCCCGGCGGCCGCCGCAGCCGAGAAGAAGCCCGACAGCGCCAATACCCTCACGGTGGCGATCACCAAGGACAACCGTCTCTACATCGAGAAGGACCCGGTTTCCAAGGAGCTGCTCCTCTCCGCCATGCAGGAGATCCACGACCGCAGCCCCGAGAAGATCGTCTACGTGAAGGCGGACAAATTCCTGAAGTACGGCGACGTCAAGGAAGTGATGATGACGATCAACGAGGCCGGTTTCGAGCGGGTGGGTCTGCTCACCGAGCCGAAGTCCGAGTCCGAGACCAAAGCGGTCAAGCACTGAAGGGCTGAAGGGAGATACGGCACCATGGGAATGGGAGGCGGCAGCGGAAGCGGGGTAAAGTCCGAGATCAACGTCACCCCTCTGGTCGACGTCGTGCTCGTCCTCCTCATCATCTTCATGGTCGTGACCCCACTGCTCCAGAAGGGGTTCGACATGGAGATTCCCAAGGAGTCGACGGCGGACGTGATTATCGATCCCACCAGCGTCCAGCTCATCCTCACGGTCAAGGCCGACCAGACAATGTTGCTGAACAAGGATACGGTGGACCGCAACAATCTCGTGGATGAAGTGTCCAAGGCGGTCACCGGCCGCAAGGACAAGGTGGTCTTCGTCCAGGCCGACGGGGAGCTCGATTACGGCTACGTCGTGCAGATCATGGATATGGTCCGGCAGGCCGGCGTGGATCAGGTGGCGCTGGTCACCCACGATGTGAATCCCGAGGCCACCGCCGCCACACCCTGAGGGCCGGCCCGGCCTCCTGTCTCGCCCTTCCTACCCTCTCCCAAGCTGAAGCTGGTGTGCGATCTTCAGCGACCCTGTCGGGTCGCATTGGGTGCGGATCCGCGCTGCCGCGTTCCGCTTTTCTTTGACCGACACCGGCTGCCGTGATATAGGGATCCAGGCATTGCTCGCAAGGAAAGAGGACGATCGACACGGAGGATCCAGACCCCATGAGCCGTTCGAATCAGCCTTCGGGCGAACCCGGCGCAGGCGGAAAGCCGGTAGTGGAAGTGCGCCAGTGGGAGGAATCCGCGGTTGCCCGCAACCTTTCCGATGACTGGGAATCCCGGCGCGGGCGGCGGCGCTGGTCGAACGAGCGCTACCGGATGTCCCAGCTGCTGCGCGCCAACCTGGTCTCCGGCGAGGATCTCGTCGACGTCGGCTGCGGGCCCGGCTTCTACGTGCCGGTTTATCTCGAGAAGGCGGGAGCCGCCCACACCTACCTGGTGGATCGCTCCGAGGAGATGCTGGCGCACTGCCGGCTGACCTATCCTTCCCTTCAGGCCGACCACCTCGCCCTCGGCTCGATCCACGAGATTCCTCACCCGTCGGGACGCTTTCGAGCCGTGGTCAATTGCGACGTGCTCATGCACATCGCCGGTTACCGGCGGGCCCTGGAGGAGCTTTTCCGCATCTGCGACCCGGACGGCGGACGCGTCTTCCTGCGGGTGAATCTCACCGACGGATCCACCTATGGAGATTTACCCGATCCGGCACGGCCCGATCCGGAGAAGATCTACTGGGTGGCCTACGGCAGGCAGGAGTTCCGCACCGCCCTGGAATCACTGGGTCCCGCCGAAATCACCCTCATCGATCGAATCTGCCGCAAGCCGCTCAAGCGCGGCGGCGATCCCTTCGTGGCCGACGCCGCGATCGTGGTCCTGACCCGTGGAAAGGCGAGGGCGCCGCTGAAGCTCGAGACGCGGCTCGGCCATCTGCTGCGCAAGGTGCTGTCGCCGGGCGCGCTGCAGCCGCCTCCCACCGGAAGCCGGCGATGAGCCGCGGCAAGATCCACCTGGTGGGCATCTGCGGCACCGGGATGGGCTCGTTGGCGGGACTTCTGGCCGAAGCAGGCTACGAGGTCCGGGGCTCCGACGAGAATGTCTACCCGCCGATGTCGACGATGCTCGAGCGTCTCGGAATCACTCTGATGTCGGGCTACCGGGCCGAGAACCTTGACTGGGGCCCTGAGCTGGTGATTATCGGGAACATCGCCACCCCCTCCAACCCCGAGGCACTATCAGCCGTGGCCCGAAAGCTCGCCTGGAGCAGCTTTCCGCAAGCGGTCGAGGATCTGTTCCTGAAAAACTCCCATCCCGTGGTCATCGCCGGGACGCACGGCAAGACGACCACCTCGGCGCTGATGGCCTGGGTCCTGAAGGAGGCGGGACGTGACCCTTCCTGGCTGGTGGGCGGAGTTCTGAGCGGGGAGGATCGCAGCTTCCACCTCGGACGCGGCAGCCACTTCGTCATCGAAGGCGACGAGTATGAGTCGGCCTACTTCGACAAGGGCTCCAAGTTCCTGCACTATCGCCCGCGCACGGCGATCCTGACCAGCGTGGAGTTTGATCATGCTGAGATGTTCACTGACCTGGAGGCGGTGAAAAAGACTTTCGCCGCCTTCATCGCGCTGATACCCGCCGACGGTGCGCTGGTCAGCTGCGCCGACGGTCCGCTGGTGCGCGAGCTGTCGGCGGCCTGCCGCGGGCGGCGCATCGACTACGGCGTACGGGAGAAGGCGACCTGGGTGGGCCGCACGCGCAAGGCGACGCAGGACGGGATCCTGTTCGATGTGTTCCGCGGCAACGAGCGCTTCGCCTCCTACACTTCGCCGATGACCGGAAACCACAACCTGCAGAACATCCTGGGCGTCACCGCCGCCGCCTCCCATCTCGGGCTCGGACCGGAGGAGATCGGCAAAGGGCTGGCGAGCTTTCCGGGAGTGCGGCGCCGCCAGGAGATCCGCGGCGTCACTCGCGGAGTCACGGTGGTGGACGATTTCGCGCACCATCCGACGGCGGTGCACGGCACCATCGGCGCGCTGGCGGAGCGCTACGCGGGGCACCGTCTCTGGGCGGTGTTCGAGCCCAGGACCAACACCACGCGCCGCGCCGTCTTCCAGCAGGAGTATGCCGAGGCGTTCGACCAGGCCGACCTGGTGCTGATCGCCGCGGTCGACCATCCCGAGCGGGCCCCGGCAGGGGACCGTTTCTCGGCCGAAGGGCTGGTCGAGGATCTGAAGCGGCGGGGTATCGAGGCGCGCTATTCTCCCGGCGTGCCGGCGATCGTGGAGATCATCGCCGCGGAGGCGCGCGATGGTGACGTGGTCCTGATCATGTCCAACGGATCCTTCGGCGGCATCCACCAGAAGCTGCTCGACGCCCTGGCGCGGCAGCGCTAGCTGCGGCGCCGAATTCTAGAGCTTCTGCAGGGTGAGCCGGAGACACCGCTTCTTTCCCGACCGATCCTGCTCCGCTTCCAAAGTCGCCGACGAGCCCTTCCCCTTCCATTGCCAGCTCAAATTCTTGCCGCCGGCCGCGCCGTTCTTGGAGGATTCGCGGAAATCGCCTCCAAAGACCGGGACGAGGAAGCTCAGCGCTTCCTCGGGCGAGATCGATGCGGCCGCGCCCGGGAAATAGAAGCGGAAGGCTTTCAGGCTGTTGGAGGGGAGATAGTCGACCTGGAACGCCTGGATCCACCCCAGGTAGGGAGAAACGAAGGAGTAGCCGCAGTGGGCCAGCTTGTCCGCGTCGACCCCCTGGGTGGCCGGGCAGCCGGGGCGATCGGGGCGGGCGGCGGACGGCAGCTTCGCGAAGAATTCTTTCGGCGAGCGGCCCAGATTGAAGATGCCGTAGCCATCGGCGCGGAAATCGGCCGAGGATCCGTCGATGCGGCGCGTTGCGGAGCCGGCGTAGCGCAGCGGCTTCTGGCTGTACAGCGCAACGCCGGTGCGGTCCTCCGCCTCCAGGCGAATAATCAAATCGGGATATCCGTCTTCCGTGAAATCGGTAGCGCTCGCCCCGTGCGCCCTCACTCCAGCACCTGAAATCCCTTCGAGACGGTCCACGAAGAGGATGCGCCCCTCCTCGGACAGCTCCACGATAACCCGCTGCTGACTCGCGCCGGGATCACGCGAATCGGGAACCATCACGGTGCGGGCCTTCAGGATCTCTGCCCGCCCGTCCCGATTCAAATCAAAGGAACCCTCCAGAGCGGAGGTGTCCCAGTCGGGATCGGGATCCCTGGGACGCAGGATCGGCACCGGATCGGCGTCGACGACGGCATTTGCCGTGACCGCCAGCCGGCGGGCCAGGACCGGGTCCCAGCCCGATTCGGGCGCCGGCGGCAGGAACAGCAGGGAGAACTCCCCGCCGGCGTTCTGCTGCAGGCGGGCCGGCTGTTCGCCCGGCTCCCCCCAGATGATGATCCGGTAGAAGGTGTACCCGGAGGCCGAGAGAGACGACGGGATCAGCAGACCGAGGAGCAACCCCCAGCAGGCGTGGCGGCGAGTGAAGCGCATACTTCGATTCTACCCTCGGAACGGCCGGAAAGGCTCTCCGGCGCGGCTCAGCGGCGGATCGTGACGTCCACGTGCGCGGCGTCGGGAGAGATGGTCACCGTTCCGGATTGGGCCTGCAGCGTGATGCCGTCGGCGGTCAGCCGAAAGGAGGTACGGAACTCGCGGGTCCCGGGGACGCGATCGAGGGGGTTGAAGTCGAGGTCCATCTGGAAGTCCTCCGTCGGCGCGAACACCGTAACGCCCCGCACGTCCATGGGGCCGTTCCCCAGGGTCGCCAGGGTCGGCGTGTCCATGGCGGAGAAGGAGGTCTCGCCGATGGCGAGCTGCAGCATGCGGCGGTGCAGGATCCGCGAGGCATCGATGCGCTGCATGTTCATCGGGTCGAACCCGCGCACCTCCACGGGAGAGTCGGGAAAGCTGACGGCGACCTCGATTCCCTTCTGGCGCAGAAAGGCGTCGGCGGCGGCCTTGCGATCCTGCGACAGCCGGGCGAGCTTGCCTTCCACGGTGCGCAGGACCTCGTCGTAGCGATAATCCTTCTTGGCGGCGGCGAGGGAGGCGGGAGCGGCCGCGGCGCTCAGCGGCACGGCTTCGGCAAGGATTTCGTCGAGATATTTGTCGGAGCTGAGAACGGAGCTCTTCCAGTCGACCGCGAGCCGATCGAGGACGAGCCCGAGGGCCATCCCGGTGGCGTAACCGCGGTCGCGGGTGCCTCCCGGATCCGAGGAGAAGCGCAGCAGGCGCATGAGATAGCTTCCCATCTTCAGCTCGGAGGCCTGGGAGAAGCCCAGAGCGTAGGGATCGTCCTTGCCCAGCCCCGGAGATGCCGCGGCCGCCTTCTTCGCCTCGTCGAGCAGCCGCACCTCCAGATAGGTCGGGATTCCTTCCTGGTACTCGATGCCCCGATCGGCCCGCAGCATCTCGGCTCCCACCGAGCGCAGCCGCGCCTCGCGCACGGCGAGAAACTGCCGCACCTTGACCGGATCGGCGGCGTCCTCGAAGCGCACCAGATCGAACAGGATCATCTGCTCCAGCTGCGCCAGAGCAAGGTTCTCGGAGTTCAGATCGGGATAGCGCATCAGGAGTGCTTCGACCGATCCCTTGCCCGTCTTGCCCACCTTGTTCTGCATGGCGTGGAACGTCTCATGGAAGATGAGAGCGACGAACTTGAGGGAGACGCTGTCGGCTTCCGAGGGGGCCGTCGAATAGGAGATGCAGGCGGTCGGGGCGCCGTTAAGGTCGATGCTGGTGTTGGCGGTGAAGCGCGCGTCGCGTCCCGTCTTCGTGAACACCGTCCCGAGCAACGGCAGCTTGGTCTCCAGCCGGACGAAATCGGGCGGAGGGGTCGGATGATTCACCAGGTAGGCCACCCGCCCCGGCTCGAAGACCAGGATCGGATACTTCTCGAGTCCCCACCCGGGCCAGAGCTTTCCGGAGGTGGCCCGGGAGAGGACCAGGGCTTCTCCCAGCCTTCCGAGGATCAGGCGATCGCCCGCCGGCACTGCTGGCGCGGCGGAAGCGGCCGGAGCGGGCGGCGCATCCGGCATCGCCAGCGGGGAAGCGGGAGCGGCGGTCAGCGCGAGAAGGGCGATGGGCGCGAGGCGTGCGATGGCTTTCAAGGGAGACTCCTGGGGGGGATGGAGTAAAACGGTCGCTTCATGCGGATCCTCAGGGCGCGACGAAAGGGGTCGGGCGAAGGTGGCGCTGCAGCCAGTCGAGCGTGTCCTTGAGCATCGGGTCGGTGAACTCGTGCGCCGCCGGGTAAAGCTTCGTGGCCAGGTTGCGGCGGGCCCCCAGCAGGCTGAAGATCTTTCCGGCCCGGCGATGGACTTCCTTGACTCCTTCGATGGGTGATGCGCCGTCCTCCTCGCCGCTCAGGCTCAGGAAGGGCCGCGGCGCCAGCAGGGAGACGACGTCGGACACCTCGGCGATCTTCAGGATGCCGGGGACGTAGAAGTAGATGCCGTGGCGGTTCAGAGCTCCCGCCTCGATGAGGGCCCGGTAGGACGTCAGGCCGCAAGCCGCCACCACGACGCGAACGCGCGGGTCGAGGGCGCCGACCCACCAGGACTTGGTGCTTCCCATGGAGAATCCGAAGCAGCCGATCCGCTGCGCATCCACCTCGCGGCGAGTCTGCAGATAATCCAGCGCCGCGAACTCGTCGGAGAGCATCATGCCCCAGAGTGTTTGCCCCTGCAGCAGGAACTCCTTGGCCGTGGCGTTCTCGTCGCCGCGCCGCTCGCCGAAACACCAGGAGTCGATGGCCAGCACGCAATAGCCGGCACGAGCCAGAATCGCGCCGATAGGCGGCATGCGCCCCTTCCCCTCCAGGATTTCCCCTTTGCCCCAGGCATAGTCGTGAGAGTGGTTGTGGCAATAGAGCAGGGCGGGCTTTTTTCCGGCGACGCGGGGGTTCAGGAACAGGGCCGGGACGCGGATCCCCTTGACGCTTCCGAAGCTGACCTGCTCGATGGTGAAGCCCAGGCGCTCCTCGCGGCGGACGACCTTGGGTGAGAGGGCGGCGCGCGGCGGGACCTCGCCCAGCACGCGTCGCAGGTCTCGCCGCAGCTTCGGCGCCACCTTCTTCTGCCACTGCCCGCGGGTCATGGCGTGGTGGCCCCCGGCACGGCGCGCGGCACGACGCCGGAAGGCGGCGCTTCTCCCGGCGCGCGGCTGACCCGCGCCAGGGTCACCTTTTGCTGCCGGTCCAGGGGAACCACCTCGAAGCGAGCCCCTTCTTTCAGGTTCTTCAAGCCCGGCTCCTCCAGGAAGCAGTAGATGGTCCCGTCCCGGTCCACGAGTCCCTCCAGCTCCTCCCGTCCCTTGACGAAAGGCACACGGTTTTCCGTGTAGAAGTAAAGGTAGTTGTGAAACTGCTTGTACGCCACCACCGTCCTGCCTTCCCGGGCCAGCCGGACCCCTTCCGCGGCGATACGGGTCAGCGAAGCCTCCTCCCGGACACCTCCCAGGCTGCAGGCCACCAGGGCGGTAAGCGATGCGACGGAGCCCAGGGCGCAGGCCCTGAAGAGGAGATTACGACGTCCCGCGGCTGCCAGGAACGCCAGG
>DASTZC010000247.1 GCA_035764505.1 Candidatus Polarisedimenticolia bacterium | reverse complement strand
GCCCAGAGCCGGATAGGCCTCGTCGCCCGCCTGGATCTGGTTGTTGATCCGGCCGGTCGAGGGATCCGTGAAGAACAGCGTGCTGAAGTTTATCGTCTCGTCGAGCAAGCCGAGGGTCAGTCCGGGACGGTCGTTCGGCTCGATCACCAGCGAGCGGTTCAGGTCGCGGGTGATGCTGCCGCTGCCGTTCGGATAATCGGTGGAGTAGTGCAGGCTCTGCCGGTCGGCCCCCATGGCATGGACGAACTCGAAGGTGAGGCGGCTCAGGTCCTTCGCGGCGCTGGTCTGGCTCAGGTCCACCCGCAGGAAGACGCGGGGGCCCTGCGCCAGGGGAGTGGCGCTGACCTGCACCGTGAAGCTCACCGCCTCGGGCTGCCCCACCGGCATGCGGCCGATGCTCTTCGGGCTGTCGAGAACCGTCAGGACCGTCGAAGGCGTGCCGCAGGTCCCGCCGACGAACGGAACGGCGCAGGCGCGCAGGGTGGCCGTGACGTCCGTGTACTGGTCGAACAGGTCGTTGTTCACCACCGCGACGGAATAGGTCACGATCTCGTTCTTGTCGAAGAACTGGTCGTTGTCGCAGCCGCCGAACACCAGGTCCGACTTGTTGCGCTCTCCAGGGTTCCCGAAGACGCCGCCGATGAAGTTCGGATCGCAGTTCATCGGAGCGCGGGCCACTGCGGTGCGCGAGTTGGCGGTCTGGTCGGCGTAGCTCACCTCGATGGTGTAGCCGGTGTCGCCTTCGAGCACGCCGTTGTCGGCGGTGCCGGTGGTCCCGAAGCGGACCGGGATCGCTCCCGAGGTAAACATGGAGTTCGATCCGCCGAACTCGATGTTCGACTCGCTGTCGACCTGAACGCCGGCCGCGTTCAGCACGCGCGCCGTGACGAAGGTGACGAGCGTGTCAGCCGAGGCGTCGCCGTCCAGGATGAAGACGGAGGCGTCATCGGAGCAGCTGTAGCGGATCTTGTCCAGCCGGGCGATGCTGGCCGGATAGTCGGTGAAGTAGGCCGGGTTCGAGCCGTCCTTGGTGGCCACCAGAGGACCGGACACCACCGCCGCGAAGACCTGCCCGCCCTTGTCCAGCTGGTTGTCGGCGTCGAGATCCTCGCCGGCATCCAGGCGGTTGTTGGCGTTGGCGTCTTCGTTGGGGCCGTTGATCTGCGAGATGGCGCCGGGAACCGCGCCGCCCGCGCCCTGCTTCACCCGCAGCGTCCAGACGCCGGGGACGATCTGGTTGTCGTTCGTCGCCGGGTTGTTGTCGGGATCGTCGTGCAGGTGGACGCACTCAATCGGGTTGAAGATGTCACCGAAGTCGGGCGGAATCGTGCGGCCCAGTCCCCACTGACCGACCGCCTGGTTCGCCGGGTTGTAGACGTTGCCGTCGTAGATCGTCCCGGTGGGGCTGATCAGCTCGAGGTCGAGGTCGTTGACCAGGGTGTTGCTCGGCGGATCCGGCCAATCCACGCAGGCCCGGATCTCGCCCTGGTTGCCCAGCACGGTGAAGTGATGATCGATGGTCGCTCCGGTGAACACCCCCAGGGCCGTGTCGGGACCGGCACCGTCGGGATCCACGCCGTGCTCCCAAACCAGCAGGCCCAATCCGGGCTTCTCGATCGTGTCCTGGGTGATGGCACCGTCGGGAGGAATGCCGACGTTCGCCCAGTTCACCAGCGGCAGGACCTGGCTCACGATCGCGCGGCCATATCCCTGCTGGTTGTTCCCCAGGACGCGCGGCGTACCGGAGATCGTCACCACCGAGCCGCGGGTCGTCGCCACCTGGGCGTCGAGTCCGTCCATGCCGGAGGTGGTGGCGTTCAAGCCGATCAGCTGCTCCTGGAAGTTGGCCGAGGCGGCCAGCAGCGCCTTCACCGCGGCGCCGGAGAGGACCGGAACGCGGTCACCCTGGATGCGGTCGCCCGACGGGTAGAAGCCCTGATGGAAGTAGTCCTGCATCAGCGCCGCAGCGGCGGCGAGGGAGGCGGCGCCGAAAGAGGTACCGCGCGCCTGCTCGTCGATCTCCGCGTCGACCGTGCCGTCCTGGTTGTTGTCCTTGGACTTCACGGTGTACATCCCGTAGGGAGCCGGACCGCCGCCGGTCGGCGTGCGGTCGTTGCCGATGCCGACCACGATGGGCGCGGTGCGCAGCGAGGCCGCGCTCGCCGGGCCCTTGGCGGTGTAGTTCTGGGTGTTCTCTTCCTCGTTGAACGCGCCGAACATCGTGAAGGTGTCGGTGCAGCTCGAGCCCGCGGAGACGCCGTTCTTCGCCGTGGCGGGAGGAGAGGTCTGCAGCGGCCGGGTGACGCCCGGGTTGGCCGAGGCAGGATCGGAGGTCGCCGATGCCTCGCCGTCGAAGAAGTCAGGAATCAGGTCGCGGCCGTTGGACAGGACGAAGCCCTTGTTGCCCACCGGCACGAACACCTGGTACTCCAGGTTGTTCAGCAGGTAGCGGTCGATGTCCGACGAGTCGGCCGTGTAGGTGCCCGCGCTGGCCGTGGGCGTCCCGGTCGCGATCCAGGTCGGAATACCGAAGGGCATCACGTGCAACCGCGTGCCGGTCGCGTAGGCGTCGTTCATCCGGGCGGTCAGGGTCCCGCCGAGGCCGCTGATCAGGCCGCGCTCCGTCAGCTCCGCCACGGGGCAGGCCGACGCCGGACCGGCGTCCTGGATGTGCAGCCGGGCGCCGCGCGCCGAGCCGTCCAGGTTGATCCGCCGCACGTCGCCGAAGGAGGCGGCGTTGCTGTTCTTCTGGAAGGTGAAGCCCAACGCACTGGCATTGCCGGCGATGATCCCGGCCACCACGTTGCCGTGCGTCTGGCCGCCGGACAGCACGTTGTCGCAGGTCGTCCCGAGGACGCCCACGTCGCCGCCCAGCACCTGATAGGAGCGAATCTTCCGGTGGTTGTTGCCCGCGATCAGACCCGAAATCGCCGCCTCGGTCAGAACCGCGGTCGAATGCGCCAGGGTCGCGGCGTCGGTCGAGGCGCCGTTGTCCAGCACCGCCACGATGACCGCCGGAACCGACGAGGTGCACTGGCTCGCGCTGGCGTGCACGCAGGTGCCGGGCGCCACGCAGCCGGCATCCGTGGTGCAGGCCGTGCCGAAGGCGTTCGAGCAGTAGCCGCAGCCGCCGCCGTCAACGCCGGCGTCCCAGTAGGGGGTCGCCGCGAAAGTGTGCTCCGACTCTCCCACCTGAACCACCGGGGGATCCTGCAGCAGCACGAAGTTCGCCTGCAGCGTGTACTCCGGGACCTCGCGGACCATGCTGACCGCGTCGTTGCGCAGCACGCGCTTCAGCTCGTTCTTGTCCAGGGTCGCGCGGATCGTCAGCCCGTCTTCCAGCAGGCTCACGGTGTCCGAATGCTTCGCCTTCAGGTCCTGCAGCACCGCATCTACGTCCTTCTTGTCCCAGGTGCGCATCAGGACGTCTATCTCCATCTTGCTCGCCCGGGTCTTGTCCAGCAGCTGCTGCCGGCCGGTCGACGGGTCCAGCTTGAAGGCCGGGGCATAAGGCAGGGCCGCCTCCACGAAGGGCTCCGCCATCACCGCCATCATCGCCTTGTCATTGCCGCGCACCGTCAATGCCCGATCCTGCTGTGTTTCCACAATCGCCAGGCCCAGCTCCTTGATGCGCGCGTCGATGGCGTTGTAGCCCTTCTCCTTCAACGCGGCTTCGGAAATCTGGATGATCGAGGTGCTGCTACCCACTCCGATGCCCTTCCCATTGGGCGCTGCATGCGCCGCTACCGGACGCAGGTCCGCGGGAAGAGCGTCGAAGCTCTTGGCATCCTTCGGATTGAAGAACCCGATCTGAGTCTCCACCCAACCCTTCCGCTTACCCACCGGCGGAATGTTGGGTGTGAAGGTCCCAATCGGGGACAAATCCAAAGGACGCTCCTGGTCGGGAACAGCCAGGCGCTGGAAATACGTCAGCGCCGCCTTGTCGATGTCCCTCTCGTCTTGCTGGCCCGAGAGGTCCACGCCAGGCT
Source organism: Candidatus Polarisedimenticolia bacterium (assembly GCA_035764505.1). Lineage (NCBI taxonomy): Bacteria > Pseudomonadati > Acidobacteriota > Candidatus Polarisedimenticolia > Candidatus Polarisedimenticolia bacterium. The sequence continues at coordinate 19,187 of DASTZC010000247.1, read as the reverse complement.
TACTGGTCCCCTTGACCGCCCAGGTGTACATGGACGGCACCAGGAGGGTCGCCACCAGAGCCAGGGCGACGAGAATCGCCCCTTTGCCGCTCTGTGCTGTGAAACGACTAGGCATGACTTCCTCCTAAAAGGGTTACATGGCAAAGGTAGGGATTGAGACTGAGGACAGAGGACAGAAGCATTCGCTTTTCGAAGCCTTCTAATTGCAGCAAAATCGCCGTGGGTAAACCGCTATGTACGGTCAACGGACACACCTGTCAAGGAAAAAATGACGCATCGGACGCTGGACTTTGGAGGAATGGTTGGCGTCGCTGCCTCCTTGAAGAAGCGTTGGTTTGTAGGCTTTCGCCAAAAGAGAGAGCGCGGCATCCTGTTTGGATGGCAGGCGGAATATACCGTGAAAGAAAGCCATGTCAAGCAAAAAATGTCACTATGTCATTTTTCCGTCGCGCAGCAGGCTTTTTCGCCTATCTCAAGCCTATTGACAGAGATAGAAGGACCGACCTACAATTCACGCCCGGAAAGTGCTTGATTGCCTATAAGTGACAAATATTCAATGAGATGTAAATCGAAAATACGGGGGGAGGAATGAACAGAATGGCTCGAACCGGGCCCGCGGCTTCGCCGGTCGAGGTCTCGGATATCCTTCTTTTCCTGGGCAAAACCCTGGGGTTCGCTCTGATACTTGCCGCCTCCTCCAAGGTCCAGCTTCCCGTTCCCGGCTCTCCGGTCCCTGCAACCCTCCAGACCCTGGCCGTCATTTTGGCGGGGTCGATACTAGGTCCCTGGGGAGGAATGGCGTCGGTCGCGACTTATCTCGCCGCCGGTGTGGCGAGCGCTCCGGTCTTCGCGTTCGGAGGAGGGCCGGCCTATCTCATGGGGCCGACAGGCGGATACTTGCTCGGTTATCTTCCCGGCGCCTGGGTAGCGGGCTTCCTGACCCGTGATCAACAAGCCTTCTGGAGACTGTTCGGAGGCTTCGCGGCGGCAATCGCCATCATCCATTTGTTTGGATGGGCGCAGCTCGCTGCCCTGGCCGAACCGGCAGCGGCTTTCCAGAAAGGAGTCCTTCCTTTTATTGCCCTGGACATGCTGAAAGCAATTCTCGCCGCGTTTCTCGTAACGCGCTGGAGGAGCAGGCGCGCTGCCTGAGCAGGCCATGGAAACTGCATCCAGGGGATTCTCCATGTCGTCGGATCTTCAGCAGTCCCTGGAAGATCTGCGTCTCCGGATGGCGCGCCTTGGACCGATGGTGATCGGCTTTTCAGGAGGCGTAGACAGCACCCTCCTCCTGAAAGTCGGCGTGGATGTCCTGGGCCCGCGCGCGGTGGCGGTCACCACCATCTCCCCGTCGCTTCCCGCATCGGAGAAGGATGAGGCCATCTCCCTGGCCCGCTCCCTGGGAGCGGCTCACCGGCTGGTGGAGTCTGAGGAGATGGAGGATCCGCGCTACCGCGAGAATTCCGAGCGACGCTGCTACTTCTGCAAGGCCGAGCTGTTCCGCATCCTCCGGCGCGAGGCCGACGAGCTCGGCTACCCGGTGATCGCCTACGGGGCGCAAAAGGACGATCTGCGGGAAATCCGGCCAGGCCTGGCCGCAGCGCAGGAAATCGGAGCGCACGCGCCGCTGCTCGAGGCAGGGTTGGGGAAGGACGAGATCCGGGCGATCAGCCGCACCTTGGGATTGCCGACCTGGGACAAGCCAGCCATGGCCTGCCTCGCGTCCCGCATTCCGCACGGAACCCCCATCAGCGCGGACGACCTCTCGAGGGTGGAGGAAGCGGAGCGGCGGGTACGCGCCCACGGATTTGCGCTGTTCCGGGTCAGGGCGCGAGGCAGCGAGGCCCGCCTGGAGATCGCCAGGGACGAGATGCACCGGCTGGACGATCCGGAGCTACGCCGCCGGCTTCAGGCGGACCTCCTCTCCAGCGGCTTCGCGAGCGTCACCTTCGACCCGCACGGCTACAGAGCCGGCGGCGGAGCGACGTTCGCCGGCGATCCCGCAAAGCGGGGATGAAGCCCTCCGTTGCGAAGCCCCTTGTCGCCGGCCCGCCTGCATCGCGCGCCGGCGGGCGAGGGCGCAAGGATCTTCTCAAGAGCCTTCTCGAAATCGCCTCGGCTCTGACGAGCAAGGAGGACCTCCCCGGGGTCCTCGGGGCGATCACCCGCGAGCTCAGCCTTCTCATCCCCATCGATCAGGCCAGCATCGCGCTCCTCGAGGAAGGAGCCGAGCAGCTTTCCTTGCGCCTGACCTATAGCCGGGGAGAAACGCTCTTCCCGACCGAGGGAAAGCAGATTCCCCTCTCCCAGGAGAATCCGCTGGGCTGGTGTGTCCTGCAGCGCAAGCCGCTGTGGCGGAACGACGTCGCAGCCGACCTGAGGTTTCGGGACAACCCCTCGGGCACCGACATGCGCAGCGAGATGATTGTGCCGCTGCTGATCCGGGACCGGAACCTGGGCACGCTGAACCTGGCATCGATGTCGGAGCGGGCCTTCACCGGCGGAGATTTCGAGATCTTGAAGCGCTGCGGCCAGCTCGCGGCGGTGGCGGTGGAGAACAGCCAGCTCTACCGCCAGACGCGCGAGATGTCACTCATCGACGCGCTCACCGGCATCTACAATCACCGGCACTTCAAGGTGCTGCTCGGCGTCGAGATGGGGCGGGCCGAGCGCTACTCCAGGACGATGGCGCTGCTGATGATGGACGTCGACAATTTCAAGCGTGTGAACGACACCTTCGGGCACCCCATTGGCGACCAGGTGCTGCGCGGGGTGGCGAAGATCCTGGGTGAAGGGGTGCGGCGCTCGGACGTTCTGGCGCGTTACGGCGGCGAAGAGTTTGCCGTCATCCTGCAGGAGACCGAGGCGGCTGCCGCGCGCGGCGTCGCCGAGAAGCTCTGCCGGGACGTCGAGGCCAAGGCATCCTTTCCCGATGGCCGCGACGGGAGGATTCGTGCGACGGTCAGCGTCGGGCTGGCCTTCTATCCGGCCGACGCGACCGACGAGGCGACCTTACTGGCGCTCTCCGACGCGGCCCTTTACCGGGCCAAGCAGGCGGGGAAGAATCGCGTCTCGCAATAGGGCCGACGCCTCGGTCGCCGGGCGTGGGGCGCGCGGGTCGAACCATTCGCGCATTCCCTCCGCCGTCAGGTTGCATCCCAGGACCGTCAGGAACAGCGCCGCGGAAGGGAACAGCACCATCCACCAGGCGGGAGTCACCAGGCGCTGAGCTTCCGCCAGGATACCTCCCCAGCTGGCCGTTCCGGGAGCCACTCCCACCCCGAGAAAGCTCAAACCAGCCTCCAGCAGCAGCGCCTGGCTCAGCGAGAAGGCCGCGGTCACCAGCACCGGCGCCAGGGCGTTGGGCAGCAGGTGCCTGACCAGCAGCCGGACGCGCGAAACTCCCACCGCCTTGGCCGCGTCGCAATAGGCCTGGACTTGCTGGCGGACCACCTCGGCCCGAAGCAGGCGGGCGATTCCTGTCCAGCGGGTGAGACCGATGGCCAGGACCAGGCTGGCCAGCCCGGGTCGCCGCGCCGCGGCGGCGAGTGCCATCGCCAGGATCAGCGTCGGGAAGCAAGACATCAGATCGACCAGCCGCTGGATCGCCAGATCGAGCCAGCCGCCGGAGGCGCCGGCCATCGATCCGAGCAGCGTCCCGACTCCCAGGGAAAGCAAGGTCGCCAGCCCCGCGATCAGGAGCGCCACCGGGAACCCAAGCAGGACCCGGGCAGCAACGTCGCGCCCCAGGGAGTCGGTGCCGAGATAGTGGACGCGCCCCGGAGGCTGGAGGATCGTCTCCAGATCAGCCGCCTCCGGTGAGAAGGGGATAGGCGCGTCCAGGACGATACCGCCCGTTTGCCTGCGACGCAGGTCCCGCCAATCCCGAGGCGTCCCGGCGCCACAACCGGCCCATCGAAAGAGCGAGGAGCGCTCAAGGATCGGAGCGCAGAGCCTGCCGTCGACTCGCGCCAGGTAGGGAGCCTCGCTCGCCAGGAGCGGCGCCAGGAGCGCGAGGGCCAGGGCGGATCCGGCCAGAACGCCGCCCGCGCGCAGGCTACTTGGACGGCGCATCTTGAGCCGTATCCCGCAGCCGCGGATCGGCGAACAGGCAGAGGATCTCCGCAGCGAGCGATCCGCACAGCGTGAGCAGGGAAGCGAGGGCCGCCAGAGAGAGCACCACCGGATAGTCGCGGTTCGCCAGGGCGGCGAAGTAAAGCCGGCCGATTCCTGGAATGCTGAAAACCGTCTCCACCAGCACGCTTCCCGCGAGGAGCGCGGGGACCAGGGCGCCGAGCAGCGCCAGGAGCGGCGGGAGCGCGACGCGCAGCGCGTGGCGGCGGGAGAGGGTTCCCTCGGAAAGGCCGCGCGCCCGGGCCGCCGCAACGAAAGGCCCCGCCATCGCCTCGGATAGATTCCAGCGCGTGAAGCGGGTCAGATAGGCGAGCGTGCCGTAGCTCAGGCAGACCACCGGCAGGAGGAGGTGTTTTGCGAGATCGAGGGCACGCGGCGCCAGGGGGGCTGCATCGGAAAGGCTGGTCAGCCCCTGCAGCGGCAGGATCTTCAGGCCGACCGCGAACAGATGCTGGAGAAGGACCGCCGCCGCGAAGGTCGGGAAAGCATAGAGCAAGTACAACGCCACGGAGCCCAGACGCTCCTCGCCGGCCCCGCCCGCTCTCGCCCAGCGCATGCCCAGGGGAAGCGACACCGCCAGGGCCAAGAGCAGCGCCAATCCGTTGAGCAGACCTGTCCTCCAGGCCGCCGCCGCCACGATCTCCCGGACCGGACGCCCGTCCAGCATCGAAGTCCCGAAATCCCAGCGGAAGAAGCCGAGAGCCCAGGCGAGATAGCGCGCCGGCATCGGCTCGTCCAGATGATAGCGCTCGCGCAGCTGCGCCAGCGCCACGGGGGAGATCGTCGCTCCTTCCGGCGTGGCGCCCGCCAGGGCGTAATCCCTTCCCGGAAGGAGCTCGACCAAGAAAAAGGTGATGAGGGTGATTCCGAGGATCGTGGGAAGAGTGGAAGCGACCCGGCGAATCAGGTACCCGGTCATTCAGGAATACTGCGGTTCATGGTCAAGGGGATGACCTGCGCTTCTGGCGCTCCCGCGGCACGAACCAGCGCAGCGGCCCCGGATAGGGTTTCAGGGGGCTGATCACTCCGGCCGAGGAGACCCCCTCGAAACGGTTGTCCATTCCTATCCGGGCGAGCGGGAAGAAGAGGAAGGTGTAGGGCTGGTCGGCGGCGACGATCTCCTGCACCCGCGCATAGATCCGCCGGCGCTGGTCGGGATCGAGAGCATGACGCCCTTCGACCAACAGCCGATCCATCTCCGGGTTGGAGTAGCCGGCATAGTTCGAGGTCCCGAGCCTGGCGTCGGAATGAAAGAAGGCGGTGGGGTCGGGGTCGGTGGTCAGGGCCCAGCCGGAAAACGCCGCGTCGAAGTCGCGACGCTGCAGGCGCTCGAGCAGGGCCGGGAAATCGAAGACCCGGATGTCCAGCGTGATCCCCTGGCGCCGCAGGGCGTCGGAGAACAGTGAGGCCACCTGCTGCTGGACCGGGTTCCCCTGGAAGATGAGCAGGCTGAACCTCAGCGGCCGGCCGCTCTTGACCCGCTGGCCGTCGGACCCCGACCGCTTCCAACCGGCCTCGTCGAGGAGAGCGGCGGCGGCCGTCGGATCGTACGGAAGGGGCGCGACTTTCGGGTCGTAGCCGAATTGCTTCGGATGGAAAGACGAAGCCGCCACCACCCCGGCGCCGGCGTTGGCTTTCGCCAGGAATCCGGAGCGATCCAGCAGAAGGGTCATCGCCCGCCGCACGCGCGCGTCCGCGAACAACGGGCCCTTCCCGTTCCAGGCGATGTAATAAACGAACAGCGCGGGATACTCGTAGCGCCGGAAGCGCCGCAGGAAATCGGCCGAGGCCGCGGTCTTGGACCATTCCGAAGGCGGGATGGAGGACCAGTCGGTGTCGCCCGTCAGCAGCGACTGGAACTGTGTCGCCGGCGACGGGATGATGCGGAAAACCAGCGAGTCGAGGTGCGGGCGTCCCAGGAAATAGGACGGGTTCGCCTGCAGGACGATCTCGCTGCCGCGTGTCCAGCGGACGAACCGGAAAGGGCCCGTCCCGATCGGGGTCCTGGCAGGGTCCTTCGTCCCCGCCGGCACCGCGGCCAGCAGGTGCTGCGGGACAATCGGCACCTTCCACGCATCCAGCGCGAGAACCGTCGGTTCGCGATAGCGCACCTTCACGGTGAGCGGGTCGGGAGCTGTGACCTCCAGGATGTCCTGGAAGAGATCGGCATGAGCGCCGGACGCGGGATCGATCGTGCGCCGGTAGGTGAAGAGAACGTCGTCGGCCGTGAACGGCGATCCGTCGTGCCAGCGGACTCCCTGGCGGAGGTGGAAGACGAGAACCCTCCCTTCCTCCGCGAACTCCCAGCGCTCGGCCAGCCGCGGAACGGTCTCGAGCCGCTCCCCTTCGTCCACCAGGGCGTCGGCCACGAAGCGCGCCACCAGCCGGCACCAGCTGTCGCTGCAGCTGACGAAATCGAGGGAAGGGGGGTCGGAATCGATGGGGATTATCAGCGCGTCCCCGTCGGCCGGCGTGGACGAGGAGGAGGACGATGGAGCGCCGCCGGGCTCGGAGACCCGGCAGGCAATCTCCAGAAGGGCGACGAGGACGAGGATGCCGGTCCGCGAGGGGCGCGCGAGCACGTGTCCGGTGTTCCTCCAGGGGGAGGCGGTGCTGGTCTAGCTCCCGGAGAGGAGGACCCTCGAGCTGCCCACGTTCCCCTCCGAATCGGTGGCCTTGAGCATCAGGGTGTGCTCCCCTGCGCCGAGGCGCTCGAGCGGGATCCTGAACTGCTCCGACAGCGAATCGGCGACTCCATCCGACGGCATGACGAGGACCCAGCGACTGGCGTCCAGGGAGTATTCCAGGGAACGCACCGGGCTGGCGGAATCGAGGGCCTTGGCCTCGACGTAGGGCGCGTTCCCTTCCTTCCGCACGGTCGTCTCGATGATAGGCGGAGAGTTGTCGATCATGAATGCCTCGCCCACGGTTTCCGCGGTGCGCGCGTCGCTGGAGGGATTGGAAGGGGCATCGCTCGCGACGATGCGGATCCGGTACCGGCCGTCGGGCATGAGGGTGGAATCCCAGCTGAAGTAGGTGTCGAGGCACCCTTTCACGAGAGGCTTCCACTCCTTTTCTCCGTCCCCGCGGAAGTAGAGGTCGTAGCGCAGGGTGTCGCCGTTGGGGTCGGAGGCCTTCCAGTCGATCGACCTCATTCCCTTGCGGAAGATCTTCTTGCCGATGGGAGGCAGCGGGAAGGGAGAGCCGAACTCGGTGCCGGCCGGGGGCGATGGCGCCTGCGAGAAGGCGGTTTCGGGAGAATCGGGATCGGTGGCCAGGGGCATGCGAACGACGATGACCCCGGGCGGATTCACCGTGACGGATTCGAGCTTGGGGGTCAGGTTCGAGGGGAGATAGGTCAGGGAGACCGACTCCAGGAACGGGGAGTTCCCCTTCGATTGGCGCGACAGGCGCGCCTTCCACTGAATGAAGCGCGCGGAAGGGCTCACCACTTTGTTGCCTCCCGGAGAGGTGTAGGCAGGAGACCATTCGCTCCAGGTGTTGTCGGGCACGGCGCTGTTGCCGGAACGGGTGAAGACCTCCACCTTGCTGCCGCTGGGAGACTCCCCCGTCCAGCCAATCTGCCCCCAGCGCGCCAGGCTCGCGGCATCGCGCGGAGGCGACACGAAGGTGCCCGATTCGGTGACGTCCTTCTCCAGCTCGAACAGCCCGCCGGCGTTGCTGGTCGCCGCGAACAGCGTGCCGTCGGAGGAAGACACGAGCGAGGTGACCTGACTGCCCGGCAGCTTGGCGGCGAGCAGCGAGCTGCCGTCCTCGCCGAGACGGCGGATCTTCCCGAGGTCCCCGGTCCCGATATAGATCTCGTGCTCGGCCGGAATCGCCAGCGAGAAGGCGGTTTCTTCCTCGGAGACCCACACGGTCGTGGAAGAGCCGTCGGGATCGACCCGATAGAGCATGCTCTTGGCACGTTTCGCCTCCCCCAGAGGCTCCAACTCCGGCACGGGCTGCAAGGCTTCCTCTTCCAGCTGGGCGAGCGACGGGGCTTCCGCCCCGGAGGCGGTCGGGGTCGCCTCCTCGCGCAGTCGCGGAGTGCGGCTGGAGGGGAGCTGCTTGATCGGCTGCGAATCGGCCTGGATGGCGGAGGCGAAAATCCTGCCGGCGGGATCGATGGCGACGGCGTTGACCTCCTTGAGAGCGGTGTCGAGAAGGACCGTGCCTTTCCCGTCAGGGGCAATGCGGTAGAGGAGCCCTTTTCCGGAAGAGCCGGCAAGGAGATTCCCCTGGCGGTCGAACGCCAGCGTCACGATGTGCGATTCCGGGCTGTCATAAAAAGGGGAGCCCTTTCCCTGGTCGGTGATCTTGTAAATGATCCCTTTCTCGCCGGTGGCCGCGAACAGGTTGCCGGAGCGATCCACGGCCAGGGCCCAGATGTAGCGCTCCTCCGGATCGAACCAGACCTCCGACTTTCCCTCGGGATTCACCCGGTAAATCTTTCCGTCCGGAGAGGTGCCGACGTAGAGGTTGTCGCGCGCATCCACGGTCAGTGCCTGCACGGCCAGGTCGCCGGTGGTGAGCAGCAGGCTTCCCTGACCCCCCTTGGAGACCTTGAAGACGCGGCCGTCGTTGCCGCTGCCGGCATAGAGGTTTCCCTTCGAGTCGATGACCTGGGACCAGAGGAAGGGCTGCGCATCCTCGCGCAGCTCCTTGACGGCAATCTCGCGGACCGCACGCGCCAGCAGCAACCCGCCGCGGGCGGCCACGGCGACGCCGTCGGGCTTGCCGCGCTCGAAGTCGGAGGGGGCCTGCTGCATCCAGACGATCGGACCGACCGCGAAGATGGGACCGGCACATGCCGCCAGGGACACGAAGGCCCACAGCGCGCTCCGGATCCATCGGGAAGGGGCGGCGCGCCTCGATGTCATTGATTCTGGTCCTCCACCTCGAGATTGAGAAGTTTGTAGCCTTCGATGGCGAAATCGGTGGGGATGGACTCCTCGGCGATGCCGCGCGAGTCGACCCGGAGGTAATTGCCTTCCGTCTGCGGGCGGACCATGACCATCGCCTTCGAGGGAGGCAGATCCGGCATGCGCGATCCCTGGAAGAGGATGCCGTTGTCAGGCCGGGTGAGGATGACGTAGAGCTTGTCGTTGGTCCGGATGTGGTTGATCAGCCAGATCAGCTGGGTCAGGTCCTTGGGATGGAAATCCCCGGCGGCCTGGTCTTCCTTGCGGCTCACCGTCTGCCCGTCTCCGACCTGCATCAGCACCCGGCCCGGGGTCAGCTCCTCGGGAAGCGTCAACTCGAAGGTCCGGGTGATCTCAGCGCTGCGATAGGGGCGCAGCGTCACCGTGAGCGGGATCTTCTCGCCGGGCCGGGCACGCTCCCGCCCGCACCAGACACGCTCCACCCGGGCGACCCGCCGCTCATCCGAATACTCCATGTTCAGCTCGATTCCGGTGATGCGCGCCGGATGGTACTCATTGTTGAGGACCAGCAGGGAGATGTAGGCGACCGTTCCGGAGGAGTAGTACGAGGCGTAGTCCCCGGAGAAGAAGTTGCTCAGCTTGACGTCGTCGAAGCCCGCCACCTTCATCACCGATCCGTCCAGCAGGCGGATGGTGACATCGCCCAGGTCCTTCTGGGCGCTGCTCAGGACGGCATTGAGGGAGGCATAAAGAAGATAGGGCGTCAGGAAGGCGTCTTCCATCACGTCGAAGGTGAAGCGCTGCGGGCGCGCCGTGTTGCCCGACAGCTCCACCTTCACCGGAATCATGCGCGGCGCGCTCCCGGTGGTGCCGGCCACGCCCACGGTCCGATCCTCGCTGATCGAGCCCAGCTCCAGCTCCGAGGGGGATGCGATCTTGAACGACGAGGCGAGGGACGGAAGCAGGGCGTGAACGTAAGCGCCCGCCAGCGGCAGCGACGTGGGCCCTAGATTGAGCAGCGGATGGCCGAAGCCGATGATGCGCTCGCCGTCACGGTAGGTGACCGTCCCCACGGCGCTGATCTCGACATCGCCGCGCACCAGCTTCACGGCCATTGCCGATCCCGGGACCAGCGCGGTGTCGGACATCGCCGACTTGCCCGCCGAGCCCGACTGAACCGGCAGGAGACCCGCGCTCGCCAGGTCGGGTCCCAGGCGCTCCAGCAGCGAAGTGGGAAAGCCGGAGAAGAGCAAGGGCGTGGCCAGGGGCTGCAGGCTGGCGAGGCTTTGCGGGCGCATCCCGCTCGCGCCGAGATAGTTTTCGAAGTGCCGGACCAGCTCCATCGGCGAATGCAGCGCCATGCTCGGGGAAGCGCCGGGAAGCACGGGTGCCGAGCGCGAGCGTCCCGGCTTGCCGCTTCCGCGACGCTGGATATCGATCATCTCCTCGATGGGGGTGACGCCGGCGATCGCCTCCTTGGAGAAGGACCAGCTGTAGGCCACGGCGCCAATCACCCTTCCGTCCACGTAGATGGGCGAGCCGCTCATACCTTCCTGCACTCCGGTCTTGTCGACCGGATCGCCGCTAAGCTTCACCAGGATGAGGTTCCGGCGCGGCGCGATGTTCTCCATCGTGCCGATTACTTCGGCGCCGACCTTGGAGATGGTGTTTCCCTGGAAGACCGAGCGGCCTTCCCCTTTCATCCCCACCTTTACTTCGCTGAACGGCAGGATGTCGTCGGCGTGTGCTGCGGTCGTCCCGATCCAGGCGGCGGCCGCGAGCAGGAGGACGCGGCCGCAGGCGGCAGCCGTCTCAGCCACGCTGCGGGCGAGGTCCCGACGACGTCGAAGATCGATCTTGCAAGGGTTCTCTGATTTGTCGGACAAAGGGCACTTTCCCCAAAGCATCGGACCGGTGCCCGGCGGCGGTGAAGGCTCGGACATTTCCGGGTCGAACTCCAGATGGAGGTCGGGATCGAGAGAGTCGTCGATCCGGGCGATTTCGCGCAACGCTCATGATACCACAGGGTTGCGGAGGAGCCCTACATGAGGGAGGGGACGGGGATTCCCATCAGGCCGAGGAGGGAAATCAGGTGGCGCCGGAACAGTATCGTGAGCAGGACCTTCCCTTTGCGGCGATCCGTATCGGGCTCCTGCAGCACCGGATGGCGGTGGTAGAAGCCGTTGAATTTCTGGGCCAGGACGAACGCATGCTTCGCCACGAGCGAGAACTCCAATCCGGACACGGCCTGCTCCACGATCGAGCGCTGGCGGCCGAGCAGCGACAGCAGCTCCCATTCCTCGCCTTTCGGATCCTCCTCCAGAAAGCCGAAGCTCCCCTCGGAGGCCCACCGGAGAAGCTCCTCGGGGCTCATCTGCAATGACGCCGCGACCTTCCCCAGGATGCCCGCGGCGCGCACCGCCGCATACTGGACGTAGGGTCCGGTCTCGCCGTCGAAGGAGAGGGCGTCGGTGAAATCGAACGCGATGATCTTGTTGCGCGTGAAGCGCAGCATGTAATAGCGCAGGGCCCCCACTCCGATCGCGGCCGCGATTTGCAGGCGCTCCGGCTCCGGCAGATCGGGGTTCCGCGTCGCCACCTCCTCGGCGGCGCGGCGTGTCAGGTGATCGATGAGATCGTCGGCCTTCACGCCGATTCCCTTGCGGCCCGACATCTCGAGAAACGACTTGCCGGCCTGGGAGGATTCCTCGGCCATTCCGAGATCGGCGGCGGTTCGTGGCGACAGCGCCACCATCTCGTAGGAAAAATGGATCGAATGGCCCGCCTGCTCCTCGTGCCCGAGGAGGCGCAGGCTCTCGACGACAATCTTCTGGAGGTACGCCTGGCGGACATCGATGACGTTGTAGATGGTCTCCCCGCCGCCGAAGGCCGGTGGGCCGGCCTTTTCGGCGGGCGCCCCCGCTCCCGGGCCCGTCGTGGCCCAGAGCAGCTCTCCCGACGGGTAGGTCAGGTAGGGCCGGTACTCGAAGTCGGAGCCGAGCAGCCCGAATTTCCACAGCTGGTACGCGATGTCCTTGCCGACGTAGGTGACCGTCCCGTTGGAGCGCACCAGGATCTTCTCCCCCTCGGTCAGGTTGGCGAAATCGGCGTTTCCCGAGAGGTCCATGACCCAGCAGCCGCTGTTCTTGCCGGTCGTCGCGAGGCTCACGTGGCCGGAAGATTTGAGGCGCTCGAAGGCTGCTTCCCAGAAACGGTGAGCCAGGATGTCGCTCTCGCGCGGCAGCAGGTCGTAGCGCACGCCGACGCGCTCCATCGTGGCCAGGTGGCGCCGCACGATGCGGTCGGCGAGATGGGCCGCGAGGCGCGCCACCGGAGAGGTCCCCTCCTCCATGGCGCGCAGCGTCTCGCCCCGCAGCCGCTCCTTGAGGCTCTTCGTCCCGGCAGCGGGCTCCGGCTCCTCCTCGTACATCTGCGTGACGCGGGCGTAGAGATCCCAGCACCAGTAATCCAGCGGCTTGCCCTGGCGCTCGAGCTCCTTCTCGAGCGCGAGCACTCCCTGCAGGTCGAGCTTCTCCAGGCGCGTGACGCCGATGACCAGGTCGGCCACCTGCACCCCGGTGTCGTCGATGTAGTTCTGCACCTCCACGCGACGGCCGAGGAAGCGCAGCGCGCGAGCCAGGGTGTCCCCCAGAGCGGCGTTGCGCAGATGTCCGATGTGGGCGGCCTTGTTCGGGTTGATGTTGGTGTGCTCGACGATCACCTTGGCGCCGGACGGAGACGCCGGCGGCTCCGAGAGCTCCTGCGTCAGGTGGCGCAGGTAGGCGGGGCGCTCCAGGAACAGATTCACGTAACCGCCGCCGGCAGGCGCCGCCTGGCGCAGCCCGGGGATGCCATCCAGGGCCCGGCCGATCTCCTCCGCCAGCGCCCGCGGCGGTTTTTTCAGCTGCTTCGCAAGGTCGAAGGCGATGGCCAGCGCCAGGTCCCCCAGGTCGGGAGAGGGCGGATAGAGGAACCCCGGCGGATCGAGCGCGACCTCGTAGCGCTCCCGGGCGAAATCGATGATGCGCCGGGAGACGAGCTGCTTGATCCGTTCCATGATTCCCCTCGCGAGATGGGAGGTGAAAGGGAGCGGAGTATATTACACGAGCCTCGGCGGACAGACGGGCCGTTCGGCCGCCGGTCGGTGCCGCTTTGAAGCGCTTGCAGAGTCTTCCAGAGGAGCCCCTTGCCCCGAATCCCGAAGCTGGCCGGCAACCTTCTCCTGGCAGCCGTCTCGACGCTATTGGCGCTCGCCGCCTGCGAGGCCGCGCTGAGGATCTTTCGTCCCGTCCAGTACCTCAAGCCTCCCGAGCCCGAGAAAAGCAGGAATCGCGAGGAATCACTCTACCGTCCCTCATCCGTGCCGGGACTGGCCTACGAGATGCGCCCGGGCCGGGATGGAGAATTCGAGGGGATGCGCGTGCGCACCAATCACCTCGGCATGCGCGGCGCGGAGCCGGAACCGGACGCCACGGCCGTGTACCGGATCGTGGCCTTGGGAGACTCCTTCACCTTTGGATTCGGCGTCGAGGAGCGCGACACCTTCGTCAGTCTCCTGCAGGACCGTCTCGGGGAACGCCCGGCGCCCGGTGGAAAGAAGGTTGAAGTCCTGAATCTCGGAGTGGTCGGATACGCCAGCCGCGACGAAGCCGTCGTGATGAAAGTGAAGGCGCTGCCGCTGCGCCCCCAGGGCGTCATCATCGCCTACATCCTCAACGATCCCGAGATCGATCCGCGTCCTTCGCTGCACAAGTACTTCGATCCGGTCCCCTGGTGGAGGCAATCGCACCTGCTGCGCCTCCTCCACCTCGGGTGGAACTCCCTGCAGGTGCAGTTCTACGGAGGCGGCGACTACATCCGCTACCTGCACGCTCCCGGTCGCGCCAAGTGGCACAGCGTGGAGAAGGCCTTTCGCAGCATCGCGGACGACGCGCGCGGCGCGGGCGCCTGGGTGGTGGTGGCAATCTTCCCGATCACCCCGAAGACCACCTGGAGCGGATACCTTTATGGAGATCTGCATGCGCAGGTGGCGCGGGCGGCGCGCGCGCAAGGCTTCGGAGTGGTGGATCTCCTGCCGGTGTTCCGCACGCGCGATCCGAAGGATCTCGTCGTCTCCCCGACCGACGATCACCCCAATGCCCTGGGACATCGCCTCGCGGCGGAAGCGATCCTCGGGGCCCTGCCGCTTCCGGCGCCTTCCGCGCCTTGAAGGCGGTTTGACGGGCCCGGAAGCTTTCCCTATTCTTCCCGCGCCCGCGCCTGTCGCGCGGTGGAGCGATTCGGACCGGAGGTGTCGTCTCCTTGAGTCGGAAGATCCATCTCCTGGGCGCCGCGGGTGAAGGCGCGCTGGCGGGCTGGATCGCGGGTCTCCTCTACGGAGGATGGGGCGTCCTTCTCGGCCGGGACTGGGAGCAGGGCTTCCTGCGTCTTTCCGCCGCGAAGCTCGGCGCCGCCACTCTCGCCGGAGCGGTCTTCGGAGCGCTCGTCTCGCCGCTCCTGCTCCTGGGGATCGTGCAAGCCCGGCGGCGCGGCGCGGCCGCGCTGCGCTGGCTGGTACTTGCCGGGATCCTGGTCGCGGGCGCCGCCGGCTATCTCGCCGTCTTCCCCTGGCGCGAGCGGCTCCTGCCGCTTCATATTTACTCCACCAAGCTGTTGTCGCTGACGATCCTCGGCGGGATCGGGCTGTGCGCCGGAGCGCTGGCCCTCTGGAGGCTGTTCGAGCCGGCCGGGCCGGAAGTCGGACACCGCGCCGCTTTGCGGGCAATTGCCGCCGCCGGCGGTCTGCTCGCCTTCTCCTCCCTGGTCGTGCAGATCGTCGTGCCGCGCCTGCCGCTTCCGCCAGGGGCGACCGGCAGGAGCATCCTGCTGATATCGCTCGATACGCTGCGCGGGGATCGTGTCGGCGCCCAGCGCGACGGGCGCCCGCTGACGGAGAGCCTCGACGCGCTGGCGCGGCGCGGGACGCTCTTCGAGCAGGCCACCTCGGCCGCGCCTTGGACCCTTCCCTCGCACGCCTCTTTGTTCACCGGCCGGCTGCCCTACAGCCACGGGGCTCGCACCGAGCACCAAGCGCTGCGCCCCGACCTCGCCACCCTCGCCGAGCGGCTGCGCGAATCCGGCTATCGCACCGGAGGATTCACGGGCGGCGGTTATGTCGCCTCTTTCTTCGGCTTCGATCAGGGATTCGAGATCTACGAGGATCACGACGAGACGCAAGAAGGCGGCCCCGAGCCTATCTTCCGGGCGGCCCTGAGCTGGATCGAGGGGGTGGGGAAGGTCCCGTTCTTCGCTTTCGTTCACACCTATGAAGTGCACTATCCTTACACACACGCCGATTTCGTGGATGCCGCGTCCCGCAGCGCGCTCGGACCGCTCGGAGTGAGCGAGCTCGAGGCCATCCATCGCGGAGAGCGGGTCCTGACTCCCTCCGAGCGGGAGGTCGTGAAGCGCCTGTACGACGGCGATGTCGTCTCGGCCGATCGCCAGGTGGGGGCGCTGCTCGAGGCGCTGCGCAAGGATGGAATCCTCGATTCACTGATTGTCGTCGTGGTTTCGGATCATGGCGAAGACCTCTGGGACCACGACGAGAGGCGGAGCCCGGGCCATGGACATTCTCTTTACGAGGAGCTCCTGCACGTGCCGATGATCGTCAGCGCTCCCGGCCTGGTGCGCGAAGGGGAGCGCATCCGCATGCCGGTGAGCCTGATCGACCTGACGCCGACGCTGCTCGCTCTGGCGAAGCTGCCGGGGCTGTCGCAGGCGGAAGGCAGGAGCCTATCGCAGGTCCTCGAGCATGGCGGGGAGCCGGAGTCCCGACCGATCGTCGCCGAATCGATCGAATATGGACCGGATCGGTTCTCCCGCCGCGAAGGCGACCTCAAGATCGTCCTGGTGCCGCGGCCCGAGCTCTACAACAGCGACGTGGAGCTGGCGGCGCGCCCGGTGGAAATCTTCGACCTGTCGCTGGACCCGCACGAGCGCTCCAGCCTGGGTTCGCTGCCCGCGTCGCGCACGGGTGAGCCGCTTGAAGCCCTGTGGCGCCGCGTCGAGGCGGTGTTCCGGCCGGCGCGCTCCGGCCCGGGCAAGCTGGCTCCCGAGCTGCGCGAGCAGCTCCGCTCTCTCGGCTACGTGCAGTGATTCGTTCCCGCACATCAGGCCTCTTCCGTCTCACGGCCGCGGCGTTCCTTGCGCTCCTGCTCGCGGGCTGCGGCGGATCGAATTCCGACGGCGGCCGCGCTGGCGGCGGCAATCCGGCACAGCGGCGCGAAAGCGACGCTCTCGTCCAGCGCGGCCTGCGCTTTCTCTCCGACGATCTGGGGCAGGAGGCGATGCAGGCGCTGGAGCAGGCCCACCGCCTGGATCCCGGGTCCGCGGCCGCCTCGCTCGCCCTGGCACAAGCCTACCGGCGTGAAGATCGGTTCGCGGCGGCGCGGACGTTGCTGCAGGAGCTGTCCGAATCGAAGGAGACGGCGCCGGAAGACGCCTGGCGGGCCCGCGAGGCGCTCGCCGGATTGCTCCTGGACGCCGGGGATCTGCCGGCGGCGCGGGAGGCCTGCGAGGCTTTGCTGAAGTCTCCCCGCCCCTCCGCGGCGGTCCTGCGACTTTCGGGGATCACGGCCTACCGCGACGGAAACCTCAAAAGGGCCGTCTCCGATCTCGAGGAGGCGGTGCGCCTGGAGCCGCAGGATGCCTCCGGCTTCGCGGCGCTGGGGCTGGCGCTCCTGCAGTCGGGGGACCTGCCGGCCGCAGCGGCGGCGCTGGAGCGCGCCGAAGCGCTGGACCCCAACGCCCAATCTCCGGTGGGGAACCTGGCCAAGGTCTACGAGCGGATGGGCCGCACATCCGATGCGCAGGCGGCGATGCAGCGTTTCCAGGAGCTGTACGACCGCAAGTCGTCGAAGCGGCGGCTGGACCCGATGCGCGCCAAGGCGATCGAGGCCTACGAAGCCGGACGCCTGGAGGAGGCGCTGCAGCTTTTCAGAAAGATGCTCGAGCTGGCGCCGCGCGATCCGCAAACCCTGGCACAGGCCGGCTCCGTCTTCCTGGCGATGCGCCGCCTCGACGAGGCGCGGCAGTCGCTGGAGGCGTCGCTGAGCATCAAGCCGGACAACGATTTCGCCTTGACCGAGCTGGCACGGGTCCAGGCGCTGCGAGAGGACCTGCCGGCCGCCATCGAGCTGCTGCAGCGGGCGGCGAAGGTCAACCCGCGCGCCCCGGAGCCGCACTACTTTCTCGCGGGGATCTATCTCTCCCAGGGAAAACAGAAAGAGTTCGAGGCGGAGCGCGACGCCTACCAGCGCCTGCAGGCCAATTCACCGGGAGGGCCGCTGGCGCCTCTTCCCGGGAGCGGCGGTCCGCCGTGAAGCGCGCCCTCGCCTGCTTGCTCCTGGCCGCGGGGCTGCTCGCATGCCGCGGCGATTCCGGCCCGGCGCCGCCGGTTGGGTCAGCCTCCGCGCCCAAGGCGAAGCCGGCGCCCTCGCCTTTCCGGTTCGAGGAGGTCTCCCGGCAGGCGGGGATAAGATTCGTGCATCGCAGCGGCGCATCGCCCGAGAAGTACATGGCGGAGACGATGGGATCGGGAGTCTGCGTCCTCGATTTCGACGGCGACGGCTGGGGAGACCTCTATTTCGTGCAGAGCGGCGATTTGCGCGCGCGGCCGGGCACGCCGCCGGCCGGCTCAGTGCTCTACCGCAACCGGGGCGACGGAACCTTCGAGGATGTCACGACCCGTGCCGGAGTCGCGGCGACGGGCTACGGCATGGGATGCACCAGCGCCGACATCGACAACGACGGCGACGCCGATCTCTTCGTCACCGCGTATCGCCGCGAAACGCTGTTCCGCAACAACGGCGACGGCACCTTCACCGACGCGACCGCCGCCGGCGGGATCCGCAATGCATCCTGGGGGACCAGCGCCGCGTTCGGCGACTACGATCGGGACGGTCTCCCGGATCTCTACATCGTCAACTACGTCGACTTCACGCCCGAGAACAATGTCTACTGCGGCGACATGAAGCCGGGGTACCGCACCTACTGCCACCCGCAGACCTACAGCGGCCTGCCCGACGTCCTGTACCACAACCTGGGCGGCGGGCGCTTCGAGGACGTGAGCCGGAAGGCGGGCATCGCCGATCCTTCGGGGAAGGGACTGGGCATCGTATGGGGTGACTTCGATGCCGACGGATGGGTGGACCTCTACGTGGCGAACGACTCGACCCCGAACTTCCTGTATCACAACAACGGCGACGGCACTTTCACGGACATTGCCGGCAAGGCCGGGGCGGCGCTGAGCGAGGACGGGATGCCGCAGGCCGGAATGGGGGTGGCGGCGGGGGATTGCGACGGCGACGGGCGCGAGGAGGTCTTCGTCACCAACCTGTCGCAGGAGACCAACTCGCTGTACCGCAACCTCGGGTCGAATCTCTTCGCCGACGAGAGCTACGCCTCCGGCCTGGGCGCCCCCAGCCTGCTCGCCCTCGGCTTCGGGACCGACTTCCTGGATGCCGACCTGGACGCCGACCTCGACATGTTCGTCAGCAACGGCCACATCCTCGACAACGTCGAGCTCTATTCCGACACCATCACGTACAAGCAGACGGCCATGATGTTCGAGAACCTGGGAGGCTGCCGGTTCCGCGACGTGTCGGCGGGATCGGGCGACTACTTCCTGCTGAAGGACGTGGGGCGCGGTTCCGCCGTCCTGGATTTCGATCACGACGGCGATCCCGACCTGGCGATCGCCTCGAACAACCTGCCGGCGCACCTGCTGCGCAACGACTCCGAGCGGCACAACCGCAATTACCTGGCGCTCGGCCTGGCCGGCAGGAAGGGAAGCGACGCTCTCGGTGCCGTGGTGCGGGTCCCGGCGGGGGGGCGGGTCCTCTACGCCGAGAGACGCAGCGCCAGCAGCTATCTCTCACAGAGCGATTCGGTCCTGCTCTTCGGGCTGGGGGAGGAGGCGCAGCCCCGGACGGTGGAGGTGCGCTGGCCGGGAGGGAAGGCCGAGTCGTTCGCGATCCCGGAGGTGGACCGCTATTACCTGCTGCAGGAGGGTTCGGGCAGCGCCCGCGCCGCGCCGGCCGGCGCGGCCTGGAGGAAGAAGTAGCGTGGCGCGCGCCTCAGTCGCGCGGCGCGGCGTCCTGGCCTTGGGCCGACAGCGTCATGCTG
>DASTZC010000246.1 GCA_035764505.1 Candidatus Polarisedimenticolia bacterium | reverse complement strand
TGAATGAAGGCCGATCGTCAGTCGCCCTCGAGGCTCATGTGAAATGCGGCTCGACGGGGCTCTTCCCCTGTGAACCGCCGCATGGTGCGGCGCAGACAAGGCAAGGAGGCCGCCATGATCGAGCACCGGGAACCCCGTCGTTCGTTACTCAGTTCTTCGCAATTCCTCGTCCTGTTCTCCTGTCTGGGCGTCCTGACCCTCGCGCTCGGCGGGGACCTGCCCATGGCATCGCCAGCCGACGCTGCCGCCGTCGCCTCACCGGTACGGCCGTTCGCACGAGCCGACAACGTCGCCCCGGACCGCTACATCGTCGTTCTGCGCGACGAGGCGCTTCAAGGGAAGCCGGGGGAGCCCCGACTGACGTCCGAGGGCCTCGGAGAAAAGATGAGCCGGGAAGTCGGCGGCCAGATCCATCGATCCTTTGAAAGAGTGCTCAAGGGCTTTTCCGCCACACTCGACTCCCATGCCCTGGAGGCGATGCGCAAGCGGCCGGAGGTCCTTCTCGTAGAGCCGGTCATCCGCTCGGAGGCCGCCGGAACCGAAACGGTAACCAGCTCAGTCTGGGGGCTGGACCGGATCGACCAGCGGAATCTTCCGCTCGACAGGACCTACCACTATCCCGAGGGAGCGGCGGGGGTGCATGCCTATGTCTTCGATACCGGAATCTATTCGTCACACAGCGAGTTCTCCGGACGGGTGATCGAGAAGAAAGACTTCGTCGGCGACCTGACCGGAACCGAGGACCTCTGCACGGGGCATGGAACCCACGTTGCCGGGATCCTGGGGGGCGAGACCTACGGCGTGGCGAAGGATGTCATGTTCCACAACATGCGCGTTCTCGATTGCGGCGGTCACGGGACCAGCGAGGAGCACATCCTGGCCATGGACTGGGTCGCCGAGCATCACATCAATCCCGCCGTCGCGAACATGAGCATCGAATATGCGGTCCCAAGCGCCACGGTCGACACGGCGGTCAGGAACCTGGCGGCCTCCGGAGTGACCGTGGTCGTCGCGGCGGGAAACTACTCACAATACGCATGTCAATTCGCATTAGCCGATGTCAGCCAGATCATTGTGGTGGGATCGGTGAGTAAGAACGACACGCAGGCGAGCGACTCGAATTTCGGCCTCTGCCTCGACCTCTATGCTCCCGGAGTTTCGATCCTATCCGCCGGAAATCTCGGTACCTCCTCGACCGCGACAAAGTCGGGAACCTCCATGGCGGCTCCTCACGTGGCGGGCGCGGCGGCTTTGTACCTGGCGGCGCATCCGGCGGCGTTGCCGCGCGAGGTGGAAGCGGCGCTCGTCGGCCATGCCACCTCCGGCAAGCTCACCAGCCTGGGGCCGACCTCGCCGAACCTTCTCCTGATGGCGCAGCAGGGACTCGCGCGCGGCAGCAGCCTGGCGCGCGGCGACTTCAATCTCGACGGTATCGACGACCTCGCCATCGGCGTGCCGGGGGAGGACTCAGGAAGCGTTTACGACTCGGGAGAGGTGGAAATCTATCTCGGCTCTTCCAGCGGCTTCGGCTCCGCTCCCAATCAGACCTGGTGGCAGGGCGCCAATGGCCTGGACGGCACGCCCGAGGCGGGAGACCGCTTCGGCAGCGCCCTGGCCGTGGGAGATTTCAACGGAGATCATTTCGACGACCTGGCAATCGGCGCTCCGGGCGATTCGATCAACGGCGCCAGAGAGGCGGGGGCCGTATCCATCCTGTTCGGTTCCTCCGCGGGCCTGTCGGCGGCGGCGGACCAGCGATGGCATCAGGATTCCAGCGGGGTCCAGGGTGTCGCGGAGCTGGCCGACCGGTTCGGCGCCGCGCTGGCCTCGGGCGATTTCGACCATGACGGCTACGCCGATCTGGCCATCGGCTCACCGGGAGACGGGATCAACTCGGGAACTTACAATGCCGGGGCCGTGACGATCCTCTACGGCTCCTCCGGCGGGCTCACCTCGACCGGCAACCAGCGTTGGTATCAAGATGGCCTGGGTCTTTCGATCTCCTCGGAGAGCGGCGACCTCTTCGGCGCCGTGCTCGCTACCGGCGACTTCAATCATGATCTGCGAGACGATCTGCTCATCGGCTCGCCCACGGAGGACATCGACGATGCGATCGACGCCGGCATGATCGTCGTGCTGTACGGAACGTCCACTGGCCTGCTGTCCACCGGCGCCAAGGTCTGGCACCAGGACACTACCGAGGGCAGCATCGAGGTGGCGATGGTTGCCGAGACCGGAGACTTCTTCGGCTCGTCGCTGGCGGCAGGAGATTTCGACGGCGACGGGCGCGACGATGCCGCCATCGGCGTCCCCGGCGAGGACGTCGTCGACACCGAGAACGCCGGCATTGTGAGCATCCTCTATGGCAGCTCCAGCGGCCTGTCTGCCTCGGGGAACCAGGCCTGGAACCAGGGAGAAAGCTCGGACCTGGAGGGAAGCCTCGACGCGGACGACCGGATGGGTTGCAGCGTTGCAGCGGGCGACTTCAATCACGATGGCTACAGCGACCTTGCGGTGGGTTCCTGCGGCGAGAACAATTCAGACACGGGGAACGCCCAGGGAATGATCAGCATCCTGTACGGAGGTGGCAGCGGACTCCGCAGCACCGGCGACCAGGTCTTTTCCCAGAGCAGCCCGGGGATCCTCGACACCGCGGAGGCCTACGATGGGATGGGAGTGGCTCTGGTGACCGGATTTTTCAACGGAGGCTCGATCTGCGACCTGGCGATCGGAGTCCCCGGCGAGGAAGCTTCCGTTGATCGCAGCGATTCCGGGGTGGTCAACGTCCTCTTCGGCACCACCGGCGGCCTCAGCGACGCGGGCAACCAGCTGCTCGATTGAACGCTTCGAATCAAGCAGACGTGGGCTCCGGAGCTCGAGCTTCGGGGCCCTCGTCTTTTCCGAGACGAGGCAGCCGATGCTCGCTCGCACTCGCTCACGCCAAGTCCGGGGCCCTCATGGCTGGCTCTGCGGAACGGTTGGGCTGGAGGTGGCGCCGGCAGGAGGCTGTGCCGACCACCAGCCACCTCCCAGCGCCTGGAACAGCGCCGCCGAATCGGCGAAGCGATCGGCGAGCGCCCGGGTCTGATCGAGCGAGGCGGCCAGGGATTGCCGCTCCGAATCGAGCAGATCGAGGGTGCTGATCCCCCCCGCCTCGAATCGCTTCGTGTTTATCTCGAAGGCGGTCTTCGCGAGACTCGCCGCCTCAGCGCGGTCGCGCAGCGCCTGGGCATCCTGGTCGAGCGCCGCCAGGGTGTCCGCCACGTCCTGGAACCCTTCCAGCACCACTTCGCGGTAAACCCCGCCCGCCTGCTCGAACGCGGCCACGGCGGAGCGCTTCTGCGCCTTGAGCTCGCCGCCGTGGAAGAGCTTCTGGACCAGGGTCGCCCCCAGGAGATAGAAGCCGGTGCCGCTGCTGAACAGGCTCGACAGCGCCGTGGCCAGCGAGCCTCCGACACCGGAGATGATGATCTGCGGATAGAAGTTCGCGGTCGCCACCCCGACCTGGGCGCTCGCCTCGTGGAGCAGCGCCTCGGCGGCCCGGATGTCGGGCCGGCGGCGCACCAGCTCCGAGGGAAGGCTCAGCGGCAGCTCGGAGGGAAGCTGCAGGTCGGACAGCCCCAGCTCGGGGAGCTCCGCCTCGCCCGGCAGCTGGCCGAGGTAGACCGCGAGCCGGTTGCGGGTCTGCTCCAGACGCTCGCGCAGGGGAGGAAGCGAGGCGCGGGTCTTGGCCAGCTCGCCGCGCTGCGTCACCACGTCGATTTTCGCGACTCCCCCAGCTTGCTCGCGACGCTCGAGGATCCCGATGCGGCGCTCCTGGAGGGCGACGATCCCCTCGGTCGCTGCAATTTGATCCCGCAGAGAAGCTGCCTGGATTGCGGCGGTCGCCACGTTGCCGGCCAGCGTCAGGCGCGCCGCCTCCAGCTCGAAGCCCTGGTAATCGACACGCGCCTGCAGCCCCTCCAGCTCGCGGCGGCTCTTGCCGAACAGATCGAGCGTGTAGGAGACGGTCACGGAGGCGTCGTAAAGGGTGAAAGGAGTGTCGATCGGCAGCTGCGGCACGTCAAAGGACTCGGGATTGACGTCGACCCGGGTGCCGGACAGCCGCGCATCGACCTTTGGAAACTGTGTCGCGCCGCGGCGCGCGCGCAGGTCCTGCTGCGCCTTGACCAGCTTCGATTGCGCCTGGACGAGGCGCGGCGAGTCACCGAGGGCCTGGCGAACGAGGGCATCGAGCTTGTCGGACTGGAACAGCTTCCACCACTCGGCCGGGAGATCGCGCTCCACGAAGCGCTGCGCCTGTCCGCCCGGGGCGTCGGCCGACGCCGTTTCGCTGGGTTGCTCCCCGGCGGTGTAACGCCCGACCGCCGGCGGGTCGGGCGAATGGAAATCGGGGCCGGCGGCGCATCCGACCATCAACGCGATCAGAACAGCCGAGAGCGTGGTCCTCATCTCAATCCAGCGTCTTGCGATAGACGCGCAAGGCGAACGACATCACCACCACCGTGAAGACCATCAGCGGCCACAGGTTCGGCCAGAGATCGGACCAGCCATTTCCCTTCAGCAGGACGCCGCGCACCAGCCTGTTGAAATAGGTCAAAGGGATGAGGCTCCCGATTCCGCGCGCCCAGGCCGGCATTCCCTGGAACGGGAACATGAAACCCGACAGCAGCATGTTGGGCAGGAAATAGAAGAAGGTCAGCTGCATCGCCTGCAGCTGGTTCTGCGCGATCGACGAGAGGGTGATGCCGACCGTGAGCTGTGCCGCGATGAACACCAGCGCCACGATATACAACGACACCAGGCTTCCGACGATCGGCACGCCGAAGACGTAGCGCGCCGCCACCAGGATGATGGTCGCCTGGATCAGGCCGATGGCGATGTAGGGAAGGATTTTCCCGGTCATCACCTCGAGCGGGCGGGCCGGGGTCGCCAGGAGGTTTTCCATCGTGCCGCGCTCGCGCTCGCGGGTCATCGCGAGGCCCGTCATCATCACCATGGTCATCGTCAGGATGACCCCCATCAGACCCGGCACGATGTTGCGCTGCGTGATCGCCTCGGGATTGTAGAGCTTGTGCAGCCGCACCTCGAAGGGGGGGAGGCCCTGCGCCAGCGAGGCGAGCGGGCCGGAGAGGTCCTTGGCCGCCACCGAGGAGACGAGATCGCGCGTCGCCGCGATGGCCGATCCCAAGGCGGAAGGGTCGGTGCCGTCGGCCTCCAGCAGCAGCGCCGGACGCTCGCCGCGCAGCAGGTCGCGCGTGAAGCCGGCCGGGATGTTCAGGACGAACTGCACGTCGCCACGCGCCAGCGCCGCGCGCCCCGCCTCCTGGTCGGGCAGCTCCTTTTTCAAGGCGAAGTAGTCGCTGTTCGCCATGGCCGCCAGGTAGCTGCGGGTGAACTCGCTGTGATCGGCCGAGATGATCGCGGTGGGCAGCCGCTTCGGGTCGGTGTTGATGGCGTAGCCGAACAGGATCAGCTGCAGGATCGGCACGCCGATGATCATCCCGAAGGTGAGGCGGTCGCGGCGCAGCTGCAGGAATTCCTTGCGGACGATCCCCCGGAAGCGCGCGAAGGAGAAGCGCCTCACGCGACGGCCCCGAAATTATCGGAGGAGCTGCGCATCAGATGGATGAAGACATCCTCGAGCCCGACCTCGGAGCGGGCGATGTGCAGAGAGGAGCCTTCCGTCTCGCGCCGCAGCGTCGCCTCGAGCGCCTCGGCGTCCCTGCCGGTCACGTGCAGCGCCGCCCCGAAGACGGCGATCTGCTCGACCCCGGGTCGGCCGCGCAGCTTCTCGCCCATCGCCGCCATGTCCCCGCCGGTGACGATCCAGGTGGTGAGCCCCTGCCCCGCAACGATCTCCGCGGCGGTCCCCTGCGCCATCAACCGGCCGTAGGCGATATAGGCCAGCTTGTGGCAGCGCTCCGCCTCGTCCATGTAATGAGTGCTCACCAATACGGAGATGCCGCGGGCCGCCAGGTGGTGCAGCTCGTCCCAGAAGTCGCGCCGCGCCTTCGGGTCCACCCCCGCGGTCGGCTCGTCCAGGAGCAACAGCTCCGGCCGGTGCAGCATGCAGGCAGCCAGGGCCAGGCGCTGCTTCCAGCCGCCCGAGAGCGATCCCGCCAGCTGCGTGGCGCGCGAGCCCAGTCCGAGCCCTTCGATTGCCTCGTCCACCGCCCGGCGGCGGTCGCGCATCTCGTAGACGCGCGCCACGAAATCGAGATTCTCCCGGATCGACAGATCCTCCCAGAAGGAGAAGCGCTGCGTCATGTAGCCGACTTTTCGCTTGATCTGGTCCTGCTCTTTGAGGATGTCGAAGCCGAGGCAGGTGCCCGATCCGGAATCGGGAGTGAGCAGGCCGCACATCATGCGGATTGTCGTCGTCTTGCCGCTGCCGTTGGGACCCAGGAAGCCGAAGATCTCCCCGCGCCGCACGCGCAGCGACACGTCGATGACGACGTGCTTGTCGCCGAAGCTCTTGTTCAGGCCGTGGACATCGATCGAATAATCCGGGTCCACGGGAGCGCTCACCGGAGAGTGATCTCGACCGGCTGTCCGGGTCGCAGCAGCGCGGCGCGGTCCGGGGCGGGTCGCGCCTCGATCATGAAGACCAGCTTGGCGCGGTTCTCGTTGCTGTAGATGACCGGGGGGGTGAACTCCGGGTCGGTGGCGACGTAGCTCACGGCGGCCGTGATGCCGGCGTCGCACCCGTCGCAGCTCACTGCAACCTCGCGTCCCACGGGAAAGTCCTTCAGTCTCCCCTCCGGGACGAAGAAGCGGAGCTTGACGTTGGCCGGCGGGAGCATGCGGATGACGGGAGCGCCCGCCGGCACCCACTCCCCTTCGCGGAAGAGCGTGTCGACGATGACGCCCGCCTGCTCCGCGACGACGTGCTTCTGGTCGAGACGCCATTGCGCCTGGTCGCGCGCCGCCTGCGCCGCCGCCACCTGCGAGCTCTGCGCGCGGATCTGATCGGGCCGCGCGGTCAGCTCCTCGACCTGGATCCGGCCGGAAAGCTCGCGGACGCGGGCCGCGTCGACGTCGTGCTTCGCCCGGATCTCGTCCAGCTGCATGCGGGAGATGCCGCCCGCCGCGAATTGCGCTTCGTCGCGCTCGAGCTGCGAGGCCGACTGGCGCTCCGCCGCTCTGGCCTGCTCGAGCTGCGACTGGCTGACCTCGATCTCCTGGCGGCGCCTCCCCTTTCCCAGGTCGGCCAGCTGCGAGCCGGCGGCGCTCAGCGCCTCGTCGGCCTGGCGCACCGCGGCCTGCTCCTGGTCCGACTCGAGATCGAACAGCGCCGCCTTCGCTTCCACCTTCTGTCCGCGCTCCACGGAAAGGTGCTCCAGGCGTCCGCCGACGCCCGAGGCGACGTGGACGAACTCTCCCTCGACGTAACCCTGGTAGGTGGACGGACCGTTGCGGGAGCAGGAAAACAGGAGGATTGCCGGCAGGACGAGCACCGCGGCCCAAGGGATCCGCCGCCTGCGTGCACGCGCCGCGCCCACTCGCCCCGCCGTGATCATGATGGTCGGGAATTGTGGCACAAGCGGCGCGGTATCAGCAAGATGAGGCTTGAGCGGCCTGCGCAGTTCTGCTGCCGCACTTCCTGCCATGTCTCGAACTCTCTTGCCAAGTAAGGCTGCCTAGGACTGACGGGGTGCGCGGCGTTCAGTCTTGGTGGTCCATCCAATAGTTCGCACCCCGCAGCCCAACCAGCCACGGGGCGCGACAGGGTCGTGCTGAAGCAGAGCCCGCTGGCGCTCGCGGCCCGCAGCTCAACCAGCCAAGAGTTGCGTTGCGGCATGCAGCTGGGACGTGGAGCTTCTTAAGACTTCAGCAAACCGAGATTTCCTAC
Source organism: Candidatus Polarisedimenticolia bacterium (assembly GCA_035764505.1). NCBI lineage: Bacteria > Pseudomonadati > Acidobacteriota > Candidatus Polarisedimenticolia > Candidatus Polarisedimenticolia bacterium. The sequence goes on along the minus strand of DASTZC010000246.1, from coordinate 2,166 downwards.
GCCCGACAGGTCTGCGAGAACCCTGCATGCGGCACGCCGTCAGCACCTTGAACTGCGGGGTGCCGCCGATCAGGCTGCGGCGGGCGAACTTGGACGTGGCTCACAGGGACTGAGCCATCGCCCGCCGTCAGCCTTGAGCAGCTTCACGACCGTGCCGGTAGAAGCTCCTCAGTTCTTCTAGAATAGCTCGCGAGATAATCCACGATACGGAGGTTCACATGGAGTCAAATCTCACCGGCGGCTGTTCCTGCGGGAAAGTGCGTTATCGGCTATCTACGGCGCCCATGTTCGTGCACTGCTGCCATTGTCTGAACTGCCAGCGGCACACGGGGAGCGCCTTCGTGATCAATATGCTGATCGAAGCCGACCGCGTCGAGCGCGAGGGCGCGGTGCCGGAACCGGTGGTCATGCCCCTCAACGGCGGCAGCCCCAACCGGATCTTCCGCTGCCCCGACTGCCGGGTGGCGCTGTGGAGCGAGTATGGCAACCGTCATCAAGTATTGTTCGTGCGCGGCGGCACGCTCGATGAGCCTGCCGCCGTCGCTCCCGACGTCCACATCTACACCCGCTCGAAGCTTCCGTGGGTCCGGCTGCCCGACTCCGTCCCGGCCTTCGAGGTCTACTATGACCCGAAGGTACTCTGGCCGGCCGCCAGCCAGGAGCGCCGCAAGGCGGCGTTGGCGAGGGGGGCGTAGGTCCGGAGTCCTTACCGGGACCTCGAGGCGGACCGATGGCCACGCAACCGTTCGAGGGAATCGAGGAATTGCTGGAACTTCGATGCAGCGCCTTCTTTCACGCTCCACTTTCCAATCTTGCTGAGGTTCACCCGTCGCCGGCGCGCGATCTCCACGGCGGTGGAAAGACTCTGTCGGTCGTTCCAATGATAGAAGGCCGCAAGCCGATCGCGGCAGGAGTCGGTGGCGGACAGAGCCCTCACGCCGACCTTGCCAATCCTGTAGGTGACGGGTTTGACGTCGAGATCGCTGCCGATCCCCAGAGGCCCCGCCGGGAACTCCACCAGGAAGCGAGCCCGTGCGTGCTCGTAATGGTTTCCCACCCTGCGAAAACCGATGCCCCGCATCGCTTCGTCGAGCTCATGGGATGAAGCCGCCGACTGCAGGATGAAATCGAGATCGAAGGACTGGTACTTCCCTTCGCTGTACAGGGTTGCACAGGCACCCCCCGTGAGCACGGCCCGGATGCCGGCACGGGCAAGCGTTTTCGCGACCTCCGCGGCCACGTGCCCCAGGCTCGAATCCGCGGTCAGACTCACAAGGGCTTGCCGGCCCGCCGCGGCCGCCTTCTCAGCTTATCGGTGCGTTCCCGGATCTCGTCTTCCGCCTGGGCCAGGCGCTTCAGGTAATCTTCGAGCTCCTGGCGCGCGAAGTATCGCGGGTTCAGACGGTAAAGGCGTGTCCTTCCCGCATTGCGGGCGGCGACCAGGCCGTCGCCTTCGAGCCCCCGGAGAGCCTGCTGGACCCCATTGAGAGGAACGTCGAGCAGGCGCGCGAGCTCTCTGGGGAAGCTTTCTTCCAGCAGGCTCAGGGCCACCAGGACCTGAGACCGTACCCGTCCGCCGAAGGGAGAGGATCGAGAGACCAACATACTTGGTCATATGACCATATTTATTGGTCTATGTCAAGAGGCTCCCCACCACGGAGACCCGAGCGGCTTCCCTCAGCTCTTCTTCTGGGCTTCGATCTTCCTGGTGAGCTCCTTCTCCCTGGCAACCAGCTCGGGTGATGCGTCGAGATCGGTAACCTCGTAGAGGGGGCGAATCTCGATCTCCGAATCGCCCGGCATGGGGTTTGGACAGCGCTTGACCCATTCGACAGCCTCGTCCATCGACTTCACCTGCCACAGCCAGTAGCCCGCGATGAGCTCCTTGGTCTCGGAGAAAGGACCGTCGACCACAGTGCGCCCGCTGCCGCTGAACTTCACCCTCTTCCCTCTCGAGCTCGGCTGCAAGCCGTCACCCGCCTGCATGATCCCCGCCTTCACCAGCTCCTCGTTGAACTTCATCATGTCGCTCAGAAGCCGCTCCGAAGGCATGACGCCGGCCTCGGAGTCCTTGGTCGCCTTCACGATCACCATCACGCGCATCGTCGTATCTCCTGATTAGGGAGGCGGGGTCCATCCCCGCCTCCATGGATAGGTCGAACGGCG
>DASTZC010000245.1 GCA_035764505.1 Candidatus Polarisedimenticolia bacterium | reverse complement strand
GCACAAGGCGAAATGCACTTCCTCCGCTTCCAAACCATTCTGCGGTCAGGACCAGATCAGGCGCATCGAACAGTGCTATCGGATCGACAGCGAGTGTTGTCGGTGCATGGTGCTTCACACGTCCGCAGTATGGCGCAGTGGTCGGATATCGCTTCTCGCCAATACCGAAGGCGTCATACGCAGACTCTTCATTCTTCGGCTGACACGTGACCCTCGGCAGTTTTGAAGTCTCCGCGCATGCGGCAATTGTTCGTATCATTAATTGCTGGCGCTCGGGCATCTCCCGACTCGACTTATGCTCCAATACCGGCCCGAGGTCCACACCAGAAATGCCCTCCGACACGATTCGAGCTCCAACCTCCGAAGAAACAAAGAAGACATCAAACTGCCAGTTCAACTGGAGAAAATGGGAGTGCCCGGCCAAAGCGCGCCGAACTCGAAATGGGGCAATTTGTTCGTCGTGTTGGCCACACCGAGCACACCAGTTGCGGTATGTACAGACTGAATAACCGTCTTCCGGCTGCGGAAATCCATGGTGGCCGCGAGCCCACACCAAGTACCACTGCTTCATCACAGACGTTCCTGTCCACCTAACTATACTTGTGCCGATCTGCGTTATTCGATATCACTGCGAGCCCGGTCAGTACTAAAGGAATTATGCTGCAACCGAACGAGCCAGGGAAGCCCCCTAGAGGCAACCGGATAGACTTTTTGCTGTCTGGATCCCGCACACGAGAAACCCCAAATACGCTGACCTGCCATAAAAAATAGTGCTGCGAGTACGGTGCATGGACTTCGCGGACGTTACTACGGGGGCCCCGCCGCGAAGTCCAAGGCTTCCGTCCCTTCAGACGGCGTTCGAAGGTGAGGTCTGCTCAGGGTTGGGGTGGCTTGCCAGGGGCAGGGACTGCCTAGCCGCCACGCGAGAAAGAAGGTTGAAGCCGATCCAGAGGGCGATGCCCAGCACTCCGCAGGCGGGCCAGAGAATTTGCGGGCCGTAATTCTGGTAAGCCCAGGTGCCGAGCAGCGGGGCGGCGACGAAGGCGACGGCGAAGCTCAGGGCGAAAGCACCCATGAAGCGGCCCTGGTTCGAGTTTCCGGCGCGCTCCGCCACCACGCCGGAGACGATCGACAGCGACAACATCTCGCCAAGGGTCCAGATCAGCACGGTGAAGATCACGTAGGCGCGTCCCGTGCCGAACGGGAGCAGCGCGAAGCCAAGGCAAAGCAGGAACGACCCTAATCCGATGACCTTGTAGGGATCGCGCCGCCGCAGGGAGTGCACCAGCAGCATCTCGAAGCAGGTGATGCAGACCGTGTTCACCGCGAGGCTGATTCCGATCCAGCTTTCCGACAGACCGAATTGACCCCGCAGCGTCAGCGGGTAGGCTCCGAGGAGCTGGAAGAAGACCAGCCCGTAGAGCGTCATCAGGCAAATGAGCGCCACGAAGGGACCGTCCGACCAGGGAGAGCCGCCCGGCACGGTCTTGGTTTCATGCGGCGCCGGGCGCACCGGCAGCTTGCGGAACGACCGCAGCAGCACCCAGCCGGCCAGAAACGATGTGGCGGCATCGGCGATGAACAGCCAGAAGTAATTGATCTGGGCGAGGAAGCCGCCGGCGGCGGGCCCGAAGCTCATTCCGATGTTGACCGCCAGGCGGTTCAGCGCGAAGGCGCGCCCACGCTCACCGGGCGGCGAGGCTTCCGCCGTCGCCGTGGCGAGCGCCGGACGGAAGGCTTCCGAAACAAGACTGAGGAAGAAGGCCGCGCAGGCGATCGCCCAGCGCTCCCGCAGAAAGCCGAGCAGGAGAAAGGCGCCGGCGCCGGACCACAGGCTGGAGAGCAGGACCCGCCGCGTCCCCACCTTGTCCGAGAGCCATCCTCCCAGGTAGGTCCCGAGGATCGCGCCGAGGCCGTACAAGGCCAACATTCTGCCGGCCGCGGTGGCCGAATAGCCGCGCGCCTCCGTCAGGTAAAGAACCAGGAACGGCACCACCATGGTGCCGCTCCGGTTCACGAAGGCGACGAAAGCAAGGATCCAGACGGGCTTGGGCAGGCCGGAAAAGGCCCTGCGATAGGAGGCGAGAACTTTCCCGATCAATCCTTCTTGATACGCAACGGCTCTTTGGGAGCCGATTCGAGGACGGAGGGCCGTTCCGAGACCTTGCGCGCCCAGGCGGCCAGGTTCGCGTATTTGGGATCGGGCAGGATGCCCAGCAGCGGCAGCGAGGCGGCCAGCGGCGCAACGAGCGCGGCGTCGGCCAGCGAGAAGACCTCACCGCCGAACCAGGGCCGCGAGCCGAGCTCCCGATCCAGCCGGGCCAGGTGCTCGTGCAGCTTCTTCTTGGCAGCCTCGACCGCTGCACCGTCGACCTGCTTCTTCGGGATCAGGAAGGGGGGCGCATATTCGTACTGGGCGTTGCGCAGGTCGCGCAGGACCGGGTAGAGGTACTGGTCGGTGGTGTCCTCCAGCATCCTGACCCGGGCGCGCTCGTAGGGGTCTTTCGGCAGCATCGCCGGGTTGGGATACGCCTCCTCCAGGTACTCATTGATGATGGACGACTCATAAATGGTGCGCCCGTCCTCCAGCTCCAGGACCGGCGTCAGGCGATAGGGGTTCAGACGCCCGAACTCGGCGCTTTCGGCCTTGTTCTCGGGGACCACCACCTGGTGGGGAACCTTCTTCTCCGCCAGGGCGATCCGAACCTTCCATCCGAATGGGGAGCGATCGAAATGATGCAGCTTGAGCATGAGCTTCTCCCGAAGAAGGCCGGAGCGGGGGTGCCCCGGTCGAACGCGCAAACACACGACCCGGCGCGGGGATTCCCTTCGCGGGCTATTTCTTGATTTCGAGCAGCTCGACCTGAAAGACGAGAACGGCGCCGGGGGGGACGATGCCGTTGCCGAATCCCTTGTCGCCGTAGGCAATCCCGGGCGGGCAGACGAGCTGCGCCTTCTCGCCCGTCTTCATCCGCATCAGCCCCTCGGTCCAGCACTTGATGACCTTGTTGACCGGGAACTCGGTCGGCTCGCCGCGCTTATACGAGCTGTCGAACTCCTTGCCGTCGGGGAAAGTGCCCTTGTAATGGACCTTTACGGTGTCGGTGAGCTTGGGGCTCACGTCCCCCGTGCCGGGGGTCAGCACCTTGAAGATAAGGCCGGAGGAGGTTTTGACCGCCCCTTCCTCCTTGGCGGCCGCCTCGAGAAAGGCCTGGTTCTTCTTGTAATCGTCCATGACGCCCGATGTGGCCAGGCCGCAGGCAGCCAGGACCGTGATTACACGCACTACGTAGGCCGTTCTCCGTCGCATGAGACTACGCCTCCAGGAGGAAAGAGATCCGGGAAGTTCCCGATAATGGATACCGTGAAGTACGGATTCTAGCATACGGCTTTTACGCCAGGTGGCCTTCGGATAAAATCCCCCCTCGATTTTTCGATCCCGACAACCCAACCCTCGTAGAGGACGCGCCGTGCCTGTAGCCCGCCTCCGCCGACGTGCGACCCTGCTTGCGATCGCCCTGTTCTCTCTGTTGCTTCCCGCCGCTTCCCCCTCGAAGAGCGGCAAGGAGGCCGCCACTGAGCGCCCTCTGGCCGCCAAGGACTTCTCGGGCCTCTCATGGCGCAGCGTCGGCCCGGCCAACATGGGAGGGCGCGTCGCTGCGCTCGCCATCGTCCCCGGCAGCCGCACCAGCTTCTACGTCGGCTTCGGGACCGGCGGCGTGTTCAAGACCGAAAACCTGGGAGTGACTTTCACGCCGGTGTTCGACAAGCAGCCGCTGCTGTCGATCGGCGCCATCGCCGTGGCCGACGCGCCCCCCGACTGGCCCGGATGGAAAGAGGAGAAAGCCGAGGCGGAGAAGCAGGCGGCAGCCGGTGGGGCCCCCGCCGGGCAGGAGAAGAAGGAGGAAGACAAGAAGTCCGAGGCGGAGCGGGGCAAGGGAAAGATCGTCTGGGTCGGCACGGGCGAAGGAAACGGGCGCAATTCCTCCTCATGGGGGAATGGCGTCTACCGCTCCACCGATGCCGGAGGGACCTTCAAGCATCTCGGGCTGGATCAGAGCCACGACATCCCGCGGCTGGCGGTCGACCCGCGCAACCCCGACGTCTGCTACGTCGCGGCGCTCGGCCACCTGTGGGGGGCCAACCCGGAGCGCGGCATCTTCAAGACCACCGACGGCGGCAAGACCTGGAGTCATGTTCTGAAGGTCGACGACAAGACCGGGGCCTGCGACGTCATCCTCGATCCGGCGCACCCCGACACCGTCTATGCGGCGATGTACGCGCGGCGGCGCACTCCCTGGTCGTTCACCGGCAACAGCGAGACGGGAGGGATCTTCCGCTCCGACAATGCCGGCAGGACCTGGAAGAAGCTCGCCGGCGGGCTGCCTCCCCGCACCGGCCGCATCGGATTGACGCTGTATCCCAAGAACTCGAAGGTGCTCCTGGCCGTGGTGGAGAGCGATTTCGGCGGGACGGGGAGAATCTCCTTCGAGGACCGGTCCACTTCCGGCGGGCTGTTCCGCAGCGACGATCGGGGCGAGACCTGGCAGCGGTTGAGCGACATCAATTTCCGCCCCTTCTACTTCTCGCGCGTCGCGGTCGATCCCGACGACGAGAAGCGCGTCTACCTGCCGGGATGGGACCTGGCGATCTCGGATGACGGCGGCAAGAATTTCCGCCGCTCCGGCAGCCCCGACGTCCACGTCGACTTCCACGCCATCGCGGTCAATCCCCTGGATCCCAACCAGATCCTGATTGGCAACGACGGCGGCGTCTACATCTCGCACGACCGGGCGAAGAACTGGGAGTATCTCAACCGCATGGCCGTGGGGCAGTTCTACCGCATCGCGGCCGACAATTCGGATCCCTATCGCATCGCCGGCGGGCTGCAGGACAAT
>DASTZC010000244.1 GCA_035764505.1 Candidatus Polarisedimenticolia bacterium | reverse complement strand
GGCAACGACGGCGGCGTCTACATCTCGCACGACCGGGCGAAGAACTGGGAGTATCTCAACCGCATGGCCGTGGGGCAGTTCTACCGCATCGCGGCCGACAATTCGGATCCCTATCGCATCGCCGGCGGGCTGCAGGACAATGGCTCCTGGATGGGGCCCTCGAGGACGCTCGTGCTCACCGAGGACAGCCGCCATGACGGCATCGTGAGCAGCGACTGGATGATGGTTGGAGGCAGCGACGGCTTCACCGTCGCCTTCGATCCGACCGATCGCAATCTGCTCTACGTGACGGGCCAGGGCGGCGACTTGGTGCGGACGCGCCTGGACACCAAGGCAAACCGCTCCATCAAGCCGTCGCCGCGCGAGGGACAGGAGCGCTTCCGCTTCAATTGGAACACTCCTTACTTCATCTCGCCGCACGATCCGACCGTCCTCTACATGGGAGGGAACCGCGTCTTCAAGCTGACCGACCGCGGCGACAAGTGGTTCGCGATCAGCCCCGACCTGTCGCGCCGTGATGTGGACCGGATCCAGACGGTCGGCTCGGACGCCGAGACTTACGGCACCGTCGTGTCGCTCACCGAATCGCCGCTGAAGAAGGGGCTGCTGTGGGCCGGCACCGACGATGGCCGCGTCCATGTCACTGCGGACGATGGGAAGACCTGGAGCGAGGTCACGCCCAAGGACGTCGGAGGGTTGTACGTTTCACGGATCGCGACTTCCTGGAAGGAGGAGCGCACCGCCTACGTCTCCGTGGATGGGCACCGCAGCGATGACTTCCGGCCGATCGTCCTGATGACGCAGGATCTCGGTAAGACCTGGAAGAACGTCACCGGGGATTTGCCGCCTGGCGGACCAGTCGATGTGGTACTGGAAGACCCGGGTAACCCGCAGGTGGTTTACGCCGGCACCGAGTTCGGCATCTTCGTCACGCTGGACCGGGGCAAGCACTGGGTGAGCCTCAACGGCAAGTCGCTGCCGCCGGCGCCGGTCGACGACATCCTCGTCCATCCGCGCGAGAAGGACCTGCTGGTCGCAACGCACGGGCGCAGCATCTGGATTCTGGACGACGCCTCCTGGATCGCGCAGCTCACGCCGCAGGCTCGCAGCCGCGATCTCGTTTTGCTCGACATCCAGCCGGCCCGTCAGCGCCTGTTCGGGTCGCGCGATTACGGCCAGGCCCAGGCGATCTTCCGCGCCAAGAACCCTCCCCCCGGAGCCGTCATCAATTACTGGCTGCGCGAGGAAGGCGACGAGCCGGCGGAGGTGAGCATCGCCGACAGCTCCGGTTTCGTCGTGCGCAAGCTGGATGGACCGTCGCTCGCCGGGTTGAACCGGGTCGTCTGGGACCTGCAGGCCGACGCCAAGCACCGCTTCTCCGATCCCGATGAAGGCTACGGCAAGACGATCTTCGTGGCTCCCGGGGACTACAAGGTCACCGTGGCGGTCGGAGACGAGAAGAAATCGGAGAAGACCGTGAAGGTCCTCCCGCCCCTCGAGCCGGAGCCCGTGACCGGCCACTGAAGCGCGCGATACCTTCGGCCTCACGCTGTGGCTTGATTCTGGACAGGTCGCCGCGGCTCGCGTCGCGACTGCGGCGGCATCGCTCAGGAATCTCTGCGTCTCTTCTTGACCTCCCCTTTCCCTCACCGGATATTTCCCCCGATTCTCCGCAAGCACAGTGCTTTGGAGCTCAGTTACCCACGGCGCGGGCCGCCTGCAATCTCGGCCTGCCGCCGATTTCGTGCGGCGGCTGACCGCACAGGAAAACCGACTTTCGATGAGGCACAAATCTCGGGGGCCGCTCGCCATCCTCCTTGTCGTCTCTCTGCTGGCCATCGGCTCCTCGTCCGGGATCTCTCCATCCCATCCCGGACCGGCCGCCACAGAAAAACCACGCGCGCCCGGCAACTTCGACATCCGCGTGCTCGATCACGAAGGGCTGCGAAGGCTGCTGGAAGCGCGCTCCGGCACCGGCGCCGCGCGGCTGGCGCAGGAGCAGCGCGCGCGCCGGGAGAACATGCAGCGCGGGCTCGAGGAGCTGCGCACCGCACGCCCCGGGACCGAGGCCCGCTTCTCGCCTCTCACCGGCAGTGCCGAGGTGGTGCGCAATCTGCGGGGGGCTCTGACGCCGTCCGCGCCGCAGCGATCGGCCACGGAGGTGGCGCGGGATTTCGTCCGCTCGCACGCCGAGCTCTATGGATTGGCGCAGGAAGACACCAACCAGCTCGAATCGTTCGGCGAGAGCCGCAGCCCGCGCAGCGGCTTGACCCTGGTGCGCTTGAGACAGCAGGTCGCCGGCGTTCCGGTATTCCAGGGCGAGCTCCGCTGTCTGATGGACACCAGCGGCAGGCTCTTCGCCACCGTGGGCCGTCTCGTCCCAGGAGCGCAGCAGCCGAAGCGCGCGGCGCTGACTCTCCCGCGAGAGGCGGTGACGGCTGCTCTCGCCACAATTGGACTCGAGGCGAATCCGGCGCTGGGGGTGGCTCCCATCTCGGCCGATGGGCGCACCTGGGAAGCAGACGGCGCACATCCCGAGATGGCACGCCCTATTCATGGTTCTCTGGTTTATTTTCCGCTCGGCCCGGGCATCCTGGCTCCTGCCTGGTCGCTTATCGTCCGCACGAAATCTCAATCCGACTGGTACCTGATCGTCGACGCCGCCGACGGCACGCTGCTGTATCGCAAGAACCTGACAGTGGCCGCATCCACGCAGCCGGCCCGCTTCAGCGTCTACAGGCAAGCGGCAGGGCTTCCGGCCGACTCCCCCGCTCCTGCTTCACCCAGCAGCGCGACGCCCGGCGCCGGGACGCAGGCGCCCGAGATCGCGCGCTCGATCGAATCGATGCTCGCGGTGCAGGATTCTTTCGCCAGCCCGAGCGGCTGGATCGCCGATGGCGGGACGACGACCACCGGCAACAACGTCGACGCCTACCTGGATCGCAACGGCGACGATGCGCCCGATGCCGGGACCCTCGACAGCAACGGCCGGCCGATCGGCAACCCCGACGCGGCCGGACGCAACCGCGATTTCCTGGGAAGCACCCCCCGCGATTTCAGCGCCACTCCTCCCCCGATCACCGGCAACCCCGACACCGGCGACGACCCTTCACTGGCGCGCTCGCAGCGCCTGGCCGTGACCAGCCTTTTCTATCTGGCGAACTTCTTCCACGACCGGCTGCACGGCCTGGGCTTCGACGAAGCGGCGGGCAACTTCCAGACGAGCAATTTCGGGCGTGGCGGCACTGGGGGCGATCCGGTGCAGGCCGAAGCGCAGCAGGGGGCCGATGCCGGCAGCGCCAACAACGCGAACTTCTCCCCGGCTCCCGATGGGACCCCAGGCATCATGCGGATGTTCCTGTGGAGCAGTCCGACGCCGATGCGCGACGGGAGCCTGGATGCCGCCATCGTCTTCCATGAGCTGACGCATGGCGTCTCCAACCGGCTGATCGGCGACACCGCGGGACTGAACTGGATTCCGGGAGGCGGCATGGGTGAGGGGTGGAGCGATTTCTATGCTCTCTCGCTGCTGAACCCGACGGCGGCGGATCTGCCCGACGCCAGCTACCCGATGGGAGCCTATGCGCTGTATGGCGTCAACGGATTCGACGACAACTATGTCTACGGCGTCCGCAAGTTTCCCATTACCACCGACAACACGGTGAACCCGCTCACCTGGGCCGATGCCGACGACATCACCGTTTCCATGGCGGGAGGAATCCCTCCGAGCCCGCTCGGCTTCGAGGGCAACGGCGCCGCGGAGGTGCACAACCTGGGCGAAATCTGGGCCGTCACCCTGTGGGAGGTGCGCAGCCGCATCATCGCGCAGGCGGGCAGCGTCGCCGCCGGCAACGAGACGGCGCTGCAGATCGTCACCGACGGTCTCAAGGTGACGCCGATCGATCCGAGCTTCACCGAGGCGCGTGACGCTCTGCTCGACGCCGATTGCGCCGGCTTCGCCTGCGCGCACGAAGGGGCCATCTGGGGCGGCTTCGCTGACCGGGGCCTGGGTTACGGCGCGGAAGCCTCCGCCGGAATCGCGGCGCATGTCGGGGTGCGCGAGTCATTCGCGCTGCCGCATCTGGACGTGGCGAGCCTGGCGGTCAACGACGCGGCGGGAGACGGCAACGGCTATCCCGATCCGGGAGAGACGATTTCCCTGACCGTGACGCTCGCGAATCCCTGGCGCTCCGCCGGCAAGGGAGTGGCTTCAGCCACCGCGGTGCTGAGCCCCGTCTCGCCGGGAGTCACGATCCTGGATGGGAGCGCCTCTTTCGGCGCGCTGCCGGCGCAGGGAACGGCCGCCGGAGATCCATTCGTCTTTACGCTCGGAGGAGGCGGCGCCTGCGGAAGCGCCATCCGATTTAATTTGGAGGTTACCAGCAGCCTGGGGGTGGTGACCGTGCCGCTGGAGCTGCGCCGCGGCCGACCGCTGGGGCCCGGCGCCCCGCTCACCTTCTCGAAGACGAACGCGGGCGGCCTCGCCATCCCGGAGAACGATCCGGCGGGCGTGACCGACACGCTCGCCGTGACCACCGACCTTCCCATCGCCGATCTCGACTTCAGGCTCGACAGCCTGACGCATGAAGCGGTGGGGGACCTGACGGTTGAGCTGAAAGGCCCCACCGGCTTCGGGCTCGATGTCATCTACCGGCCGCTGGACTGCATCCCCTTCTACGGCTGCATCCTCGGGGGCAACGCCGGGAACGATTTCATCGCGACGCGCATCGACGACGACGCGACAGCCGACCTGCTGCCCGCCGGGGCTGGTGCTGCCCCCTTCACGGGGAGCTGGATGCCGGTCTTCAACTCGCCCGAGTGGGACACCCCCGATTCGTCCGGGCAGCTGGGGCACTTCAACGGCACGACGACCCTGGGAGACTGGAAGGTCTTCGTGGCCGACAATGCCCTCTTCGACACCGGGAGCCTGAATGCCTGGTCGCTGATCGTCTCGCCGGTGCAGTTCGGCTGCTGCGAGAATTCGCCGGATGGCGATAACGACCATCTTGGCGCGAGCTGCGACAACTGCCCGCTCCTATCCAACGGCAACCAGCAGGATCTCGACGGCGACGCCGCCGGAGACGTCTGCGATTGCGCTCCGCTCAGCGCCGCCTCGTTCGCAGTCCCGGGCGACGTGGCGGACCTGTCTTTCGGGCCGGATGGAACGCTTTCCTGGAGCTCCGCGGCCTCGAGCGCCGGTGCAGGCACCGTCTACGACCTGGTGCGTGGGGTGCTGGGGCAGCTGCCGGTAGGCTCGGGAGGATCGGACGCCTGCCTGGCCGACGGTGGGACGCCGACGGCATTCAATGACCCGGAGATTCCACCGGTGGGCTCGGGATTCTGGTACGTGGCGCGGGCCCGCAACGGCTGCGGTTTGGGGGGCTTTGGCTCCGGCAGCTCGGGAGCGCCGCGGCTCACCTCGGCCTGCCCCTTCACGCCGAAGCCCGATCTGGTGACGATGTCGCTGGACGAGCCCCCCGCGAGTCTCTCCTCGGGAAGCTCTTTCACGGCCCAGGATTCGATCATGAACCAGGGAGCGGCAGCCTCCGTCGCGTGCGTGACCCGCTATTACTTGTCGCTCGATGGCATCAAGAGCGCCGAAGACGTGCTTCTGCAGGGAGAGCGCCCTGTCGGGCCTCTCTCCGTCACCGGCGTCGATTCGGGCAGTGTGAGCGTCACCATCCCCGGCACGATGCCCGAGGGGAGCTATCGCCTCCTGGCCTGTGCCGACGGCAACGGCGCCAACGCCGAGGACGACGAGGCCAACAACTGCCGCGCTTCCGCAACCAGCCTGGAGGTGAGGAAGCCCGACCTGACCACATCGAGCGTCTCCAATCCGCCCGCCTCCCTGAATCCCGGAAGCAGCTTCAGCGTCACCGACACGGCGCAGAACGCCGGATTGTCCCCCGCCCCGGCTTCGACGACGCGCTACTACCTCTCCACCGACGCGCAGCGCGATGCGAACGACTTCCTGCTCACGGGATCCCGCTCGGTGGGCGCGCTGGCAACGGGTGCCTCCCAGCAAGGCAGCGTCGCCGTGACCGTGCCGGCGGCAACGCCGGCGGGCACCTACCGCCTGCTCGCCTGCGCCGACGACCTGCAGGTGGTCTTCGAAACTTCGGAAACCAATAACTGCGTGGCCTCGACCGGAACGACGCAGGTTCTCAAGCCCGACCTGGCGGAGACGGCAGTCTCCAACCCGCCGGCGAGCGCTGTGGCCGGCAGCTTCTTCTCCGTCACCGACACCCTCGCCAACCAGGGGAATGGGCCGGCGGGCGGCTCGAGCACGCGCTTCTATTTGTCGCTGGATGGCGTGAAGGATGTCGGCGACACGCTGTTGAGCGGCGCAAGGGCGGTGGGAACGCTGGCATCGGGGGCATCATCGAGCGGCACGATCAATGTCACGGTGCCGACCGCCTCGCCGGCCGGATCCTTCTATCTACTGGCCTGTGCCGACGACACCTCGCAGGTGGCGGAGAGCGACGAGACCGACAACTGCCTCGCCTCGACGACGACCATCCAGGTGACCAAGCCCGATCTGATCGTCTTCTCGATCACCAACCCTCCCGCCAGCGCCGCGCCCGGAACCGGCTTCTCCGTCACCGACACCACGAAGAACCAGGGGACGGCGCAGGCGAACAGCTCGACCACGCGCTATTACCTGTCGTTGGATATGTCGAAGGATGCCGGCGACGTACTGTTGAGCGGGAGCCGTGGTACCGGAATCCTTGCCGCGGGGGCTTCCTCCACCGGCACGCTGACCGTCACGATTCCTGCCGGAACCGCCGCCGGAGCCTATCGCCTGCTGGCCTGCGCCGACGATACCGGCTTCATCAACGAGGCGAGCGAAACCAACAACTGCCTCGCCTCCACCACTACCGTCCAAATCCCCTGAGCTACTTGGTTCGGTCGGTGGCCTCGCTCCTGCCGTCGTCGTACAGCCCGACCACCTGCGTGACCTTGTTCCCTTCGCTGACGAACTGGACGCGGAAGTAGTCGACCCCTTCGACGAAGAAGGTGTCGGCCGTCATCGGCGTGAGCTTGTACTTCGGACCGATGCGCTGGTAATAGAGGGCGCCGTTCTCGAAGGTGACCTTCCTCGGCCCGTAGGTGCCGGCGAACTTGCGGAGCGCCGCCTCGCCCAGCTTCACCGGCGTCCCTTTCGCCTGCAGCCCCTGCAGGGTGAAATCGACGGCGCCCTTCTGCTCGGGGGTAGGCGCCTTGTCGCGCAGCTTCTCCAGCGCCAGCTGGTAGGCCTTGTTGTAAGCCTGGTCTGCCGGCACGGCGACATCGGGCGCCACTCCGGTCCCTTCCCAGTTGGTCTTGCTGATCGGGTTGATGGCGCGGGCGAACGGAACGACCAGGATGTACTTCGCCTGCACCACCTTGCCATCCACCGGATGGGCGCCGCCGCCGGTGGTCTCCCCCACC
>DASTZC010000243.1 GCA_035764505.1 Candidatus Polarisedimenticolia bacterium | reverse complement strand
ATGCAGCCGTCTGGACAGGAAACCTCATGATCGTCTGGGGCGGATGGGACAGCGGAGGAACCTCTCTCGCCTCGGGAGGCCGGTACGATCCCGCCACCGACACCTGGGCCCCCACCACGCTGGCGGGTGCCCCCCAAGGGCGCCTGCTGCCTTCGACAATCTGGACGGGCGACCGCATGATCATCTGGGGCGGCGTCCTCTATCAATGCTGTCCCATTTCCAATTTCACTCCGCTGAACAGCGGAGGCCGCTACGATCCGATTGCCGACAGCTGGACTGCTACCACCCTCAGTGGCGCGCCGACGCCCCGCTATCTCCAGACCACGGTCTGGACCGGAAGCCGGATGGTCGTGTGGGGCGGCTACGATCAGTCGGCTGCTTTGGCGAGCGGGGGTCGGTACGATCCTGCGACCAACACCTGGGATGCCATGTCGGCATCCGGCGCACCCGCCGCCCGTTACAACCATGGAGCCGTGATGGCCGCCGGCAGCATGGTCCTCTGGGGCGGGGAGAACGGCACGACTCAATTCGGAGACGGAGGCCGATATGATCCCGCCGGCGATACATGGCTCCCGCTCTCCGTTTCGGGCGCCCCGGCCGCGCGCTCCTCCCATTCCGCGATCTCGACGGACAGCTCGATGGTGGTCTGGGGAGGCTGGGACAGGACGACGCGGATGAATACGGGCGGCCGCTACGATCCGGTGACGGACCAATGGAGCGGCATGAGCAACGCAGGTGCCCCCTCGGGCCGGACCTCCCACAGCACCGTCTGGACTGGCGCAGAGATGATTGTCTGGGGTGGAAGCTCCGGCTCGAGCGGCCTGGATTCAGGAGGCCGATACGATCCAGTCTCCGACTCCTGGTCGCCCATGGCATCGATTGACTCTCCCCGTCGCCGCGCCGCGGCGACCGGCGTCTGGACCGGGGAATCGATGTTGATTTGGGGCGGGTACGATACCGTGAATATTTTCGGCGGCGGCTCCTTCGATGAGGAGCTGGCCACGGGCGGGCAATACTGCCTCTGCCCGATGAGCGCGGTCTATCGCGACGCCGATGCCGATGGCCTGGGGGACTCGGGACAGACGATTCAGGCCTGCGCTCCGCCTCCGGGTTACGTGGTCGCGGGCGGAGACTGCAACGACGCCGACGGTGCAAACTGGGCGACGCCTGGCGAAGCTCGAAACCTCCAATTCACCAACGCGACCAGCCTGAGCTGGTCGCCGCCCTCGGCACCTGGATCGAGCGCGCCGCACTACGACGTCATCCGCTCCGGCTCGGCGGCCGACTTCGTCTCTGCCGCGCTCTGCACGGCCACGGACACGCCGCTCCTGTCGCTCGGCGATTCAGGCATTCCGGCGGTCTCGGCCCGATTCCATTACCTCATCAGAGCCCGGAACGGCTGTCCTGCGAATGCCTTTGGACCGCTCGGCAATGCTTCCAACGGCACTCCCCGGACGGCGTTGACCTGCCCTTAGTCGTCCTGCATCACAAGAACGAATCTCGGGACAGGCATCCGTCGCGATGACGGATGACAGTCCCGTCTCCTGAGATTGGAAAAGCCTACTCGCAGGCGTCCCCGATCCCGTTGCCGTTGCTGTCGAGCTGATTCGGATTGCCCACCGCGGGACAGTTGTCGCAGGCCGTGCCGACCGTGTCGTGATCGGGATCCAGCTGGTTGGCATTGGCAATCAGCGGACAGTTGTCGTTGACGTTCTGGACGCCGTCGCCGTCGCTGTCGGCTCCTGAGGGAGGACAGGGAGACGGTGCGTTCGCGGTCGGAGATTGATGAATGGGGCCGTGTCCGCAGGTGTTGACTCCGCCGACGAGGTAGTAGTACGCCGAGCCCACGGCCGGATCGCCCCCGGACACCGAGGTCGCGGCGCCGGGCACCTCCACCAGCAGACAGGCGGGGTTGTAGATGAAGGGGCTGATGATCGTGCCGCGGTAGACGTTGTAGACGTTGGCCTGAGGGACGTGCATCCAG
Source organism: Candidatus Polarisedimenticolia bacterium (assembly GCA_035764505.1). Classification (NCBI taxonomy): domain Bacteria; kingdom Pseudomonadati; phylum Acidobacteriota; class Candidatus Polarisedimenticolia; species Candidatus Polarisedimenticolia bacterium. Next base: position 6,577 of record DASTZC010000243.1, on the reverse strand, counting down.
GAGAGCGTCTGGCTCGCGTTGATCGTCAAGGGATCCGGGGCCTGGTCGGGCGGGGTCCAGGCGCTGTTGACGAGCGGCGCGCAATCCTGAAGGTCGATGGCCCCGTCGCCGTCGCCATCCGGGTAGCGGAACTCGAAGGCTCCCACGTCGGTGATCGCCGAGCCGTTGAGGTCGCCGTCCACGGGGCGCGACAGCGCGTCATAATCGCTCGCCGGGGAGGTCCCCCATGCCGGGGTATTGGTGCCCAGGTCGCGCAGCGGCGAGGAGACCGTCAGGTGGAGGTCTTCCGCGACGTTCGTGCTGTTTCCCCAGTTCGCGAGGATGCGGTTGGCGCGCGTGATATCGGTGCCACAGGTGCCCGGCGAAAGGCAGTCGGCGTTGGTGACACAGGCGGCGTTGACCGCGTTGCTGCACACCTTGTTGGTCAGGCCGGGCGTGAAGGTCAGCGTCTTGGTGGAGCTGTTGATGGCGGTGATCTGGCGCGCCACGCCGTCGTCGTTGTACTCGATCCGGTTCCCCACGGCATAGCGCGTCGACGCGAACACCACCGCGGTGGTCGCCGTCCCATTGGCGCTGCTGTGGTCCCAGAAGACGGGGGCGTTCACGAACACCGGGCTGAGGGAGACGTTGCCATTGGTGCCGATGACCGCACCGTCGGAGTAATCGCCCCGGATCTCGTTGGGAACGTCGCCGAAGAAGTCGCCGCGCTCATTGCTGGCGAAGGCCTGGAAGCTGTACAGGCCTCCGCCGCCTCCCAGCGACGTGGCGTCGTTCTGCGCCATCAGGTTGTTGGTGAGATGGTTCTGAGGACTGCTCTGCTGGCTGACGATGAAGGAGGCATAGACGCCGCCGCCGATCGAGGAGAAGACCGACCCCTTGGGGACGGTGTGCGTCGTCATGACGTTCCCGACAATCGTATTGTTCGTGAGGTTGATCGCGCTGGTGGGTGCCCCCGTGCTGAAGCCTCCACCCGCCGTGCCGCCGATGTTTCCCATGACCACGTTGTTGTAGGCGGAGGCGCCGGCCGCGTAGAGGTAGATCCCGCCTCCCTGAACGTTGGCCGTGTTTCCCACGATCAGGTTGCTGCTCAGCACCGTGCCGATGTTTCCGGCGATATACATTCCGCCGCCGCTTCCCTGCTGGGCCACGGTGTTGTTGCTGCGTATCACGTTGCGCGAGATCAAGGGGGCACAGTCGAAGTTGAGTGAAAAGATTCCACCCCCCCATCCCAGGGCCTGGACCTGCCCGCTCTGGTCGGGAGGCGTCGTGGTGTTGCGCTGGATGATGTTCCCTGAGATCGTCGGCTTGCCGCGGGCGATGTAGATCCCCGCGCCGTTCCAGTCGGGAGCCACCTGGCCCGTGTTGTTGGCCAGCGTATTATCCTCGATGCGGCAGTCCGTCACCAGGGGCCAGCCCGCTGCACCACCGAGCGCCCCATACAGGAGCATCCCGCCCCCGCCGATATTGAAGTACATGTTTCCGCCCGAGTCGGTCAGGGTGATGCGGTCGCCGCTGCCGTGGATGATTCGGAACCCGCTGATCGAGAATTTCTCCTCCAGACGGTTGAAGCCGTAGCTCCCTCCGCTGGCCATGATCACGGCCGAGCGGTTCAGCCCCTTGGCGTCGATCGTCGTGATGTCCCTGCCGGCACCGTACAGGTGGGTGTTGGGATAGAGGAAAATCCGCTCCGGGTAGGTTCCGGCGGCCACGAAGACATCGGCCTCCAGCGCCGCGTTGGAGCCGATGTTGCAGTTCGACAGATTCAGCGCGTCCTGGATCCTGTGGCACGGGACCCCCTGCGTCCCGCAGGTGGGTGCGGCGCACTGGCCGGTGCAGCCCGAGACTGTCGGCAGGCAGTTGGTAGTGGCCGCTGAATTGAAGTCGACATAATAAATGAAGTCGGAGACGGCGCTGGCGGGAGGCTGGAGGCTGGCAAGCAGTACGAGAAACCCTGCGAACGAGAGACGGACGAGGGCAGAGGAAGATTTCATTGAGAGTCGCTCCGGAGGAGCCGGGTCTCCCCTAGAGCATCCTGGGGGCCCCTCCCCGGCCCAGGATCTAGGTACGTCGGAGCGCTCGACAGAATGACCTTTTTTATACGGTGATTGGCCCAAAAGTCAAGCCATTCCTGGCTTTTGGCGGGTAGCCCCGGCTCTATCGGCTCGTATCGCCGCTTTCCAGGGCCTGAGGCGCCGGAATCGGCGGCAGCCAGGTAATCTTTTGTCCGTCAGATAGTCTCATGGGGATTCGGGTGGGTCCTACCCCCCGGCGACGGGATCCCCATTGACTGCTCTCCCCGGCGGGCGAGGAATGCCGCTCCGAGCACTGTCGCTTCCCAGGAGGCCAGGACCAGGAGAAAGGGATCGATGGTGGCCACACGATAGCGTTGCCCTCCCAGAACGATGCCATGCAGCGCCGTGCTGAGGCCGAACACCGCCACGACGGCGGCCAGCGGGACCCACCGAGCCGTCCGGCCAAGCTGCCACAGACCCGCCAGACCCAGAATCAGGAGCGGGAAATAGGACAGCCAGCCCACGAGGGTCAGAAATCCCCCGCCGCCGGCGCGGGCAGCGTCCCTCATGTCGAGGCTGATCCATAGCCGGGAGGCATTGTGTAGAACCGTTCTCAGAAAGGCCGGTATATCGGCGCGGATCATCTCGATCGCTTCGCGCTTGCAGCGCCGATCCTCTCGCAGCTCCCCCTGGGGTCCGCCGGGCAGCGTCCCCTCGTAGATGCTGAGGTGGCTGTAACCGACCCGCGCGTTGATCTCCTCCAAGCTCACCTGGCGAGACAACAGCTGTCCCGTATACAAACCCCAACCACCATGGGTGTCGAGGAGGACCGTTTCCCCGAACACTCTGCGATTCCGAATTATCCAGGGACTCCAGGTAAGCGCCACGAGGACTGCGGCTGCGAGCAGGGCGAGGCTCCGGCGCCTGCGCCTCTCCTTCGTCCAGGGGCGCGCCAGGATCAGGATGCCAAGCTCCAGAAAGACGCCTGTAGGCCGGGTCATCACCAGCACCGCGGCAAACAGCCCGTGCAGGACTCCATCCCGAAGCCTTCCGTGATGGCCCACGAGGGCCGCGCTGAGCAGCGCGCCGCTGAGAGCGAAGATGAACAGGGTCTCGGTGAGGATCTCCCCGGTGTAATAGATGAAATAGGGGTAAATCGCCCCGATCGCCACGGCGAGCAGCTCCGCGTTGCGTCCTCCCAGGCATCGTGCCATGCGGCCCAGGAGGAAGATTGTCGCCAGCCCCACCAGCACCTGGGCCAGACGTACGGCGCCCGGCAGGTGCCCCGCGATGCTGTAGGCCGCAGCCAGGAAGATCGGATAGGCAGGCATGCAGAAAGCGCTCGGAGAGGATCGGGAGCCGAGGGTCCCCTCGCTGGCAAGGTTCCACCCGAAACGATCGTAGAGAGCGGCGTCGGTGACGGTCGTCCAGCGACTCTTGATGCTGTGGGGATCCGAAAAGGCCACGAAAGCGCAACGAGCCAGGAGGGCAAGCAGAAGACAGGCCCAGTAGATGCGGCGCTGCCTTGGGAGTGCAGCGCTTTCCTCTTTTAGGCCCGTGCTTTGTCTCATTCGCTCCGCGGCCGCGTGGCCGAATGGTTCAAATCATAGGCGGCGCCCGGAAATCGTGTCAACGCTCCGAGTTGTGTCAATGCTCTTGCCGATCGAATCGAAGCGCGGGATCACGTCCGCGGCGAAGCGCTCCATCTCCTCCGCCTGCGGGCTGAATTGCAGGAGCACCAGTTCCACGCCAGCCTCATGGAATCGAGCCAGCTCCCCGGCGACGCGATTCGCGGTCCCTACCAGCCCGCTGCGCAGTCCACGATTCGAGACGGAGTAATCCTCCAGGCTCAGAGGCTGCTCGAGACGGGTTCCGGACAGCCACTGGCTGAAGTTGGCGTAGCCTCGCGCCGAGGCATGGACATCGGTGATCCGCGCCCGCTCCCGGCGGGCGGCTTCCTCGGTGTCCCGGCAGATCACGAAGGCCGCCATGCCGAAAGCGAGCGGTGGCTCCTCCGGCGCCAGACGCTCGCGCCGCTCACGCATGTCGGCCACCCGCGCCGCGATGCGCTCCGGCGGATCGCCGTGCATCAGGTAGGCGTCGGCGGTCGCCGCGATGAGATTCTTCGCCGCCTCCGACTCCCCTCCGGCGTAAAGGAGGGGCCGCGGCCGGCGGCGCGGCTTGGGCTCGAGGGCGGCGTTCTCGAAGCGGTAGTGATTCCCGGAGAAGCTGAAGCGTTTCTCGCTCCACAGCCCCTTCACGACCTGGAGCCATTCCTCGGTGCGCCGGTACCGCGCGTCATGATGGTCGAAAGGGAGACCATATTGCACCGCCTCGTCCCGCCACCATGAGGAGACTACGTTCAGGGACAGCCGCCCCGAGGCGATCCGATCGATATTGGCCGCCTGCTTCGCCAGCAGGCCGGGATGATGAAAATTGGGGCGCACCGCCACCATCAGCTCGAGGCTGCTCGTGACGGCCGCCAGCGCGGCGGCGGTGCTCCAGGCATCCAGGGAGGGGGCGTCGACTCCTTTGATGTCGTTCAGATTGAGCTCCGCGATCAGAGTCAGGTCGAAGCCGATGCGCTCGCTCCGGACGGCGAGGTCGCGGACATAATCCCAGGTGGCGGGCATCCCTTCGTCCTCCACGTTGCGGAGCCATCCGCCGAAAACCGGCAGCCAGTAACCGAAGCGGAGGCTCACGACGGCACCCCCTGCGCACGGGCGGCCAGCGCATCCACCAGGCGGGCGGTGGGATCGAACCCCACGACGCGCACCGGGTCGCTCACGAAGTTGGAGAGGGCGTTGATGTCGTAGAAGTAGAGGCTGCCGTCGCGCTCGCTTTCGAGGTATTCAATCCCGCCGACGTCCAGCCCGGCGGCGCGTGCGATGCATTCCACCGCGGTCCGGATCTCGGCCGGCGGATCGAAGCATTCCACGCGCAGGCCCGCCTTTGCGGCGCCCGCCGGGCAGGCGCTGCCGGAAAGCTCGAGGCCGTCCACGGTCCGGCAGATATCGGCGGGGCAGAGATCAAAACCGGCGTCCGTCTCCAGGTGCACGCGGATGCCGTAAAGGTACCTGCCCTCCAGCGTCTCCACGCGTACAATCCTCGCCCCCCGGGGAGGGTGGTATTCCTGCAGGAGAAGGACTCCGTCCAGTCCCGCTTCGATTCGGCCGCCGTCGACCGCGGAAGCCAGCGCGGCGCGGGTCTCGAACCTCACGATTCCTGCGCCGCTGCCTCCGACGTTGGGCTTCACCACCAGCGGAAAAGCGAGCTCTTCGGCGACGGAAGGCAGGAGAGAGGGATGGGCGACGACCCGCGTGCGGGGCACGGGTAGGTGAAGCTTTTCCAGGAGACGCACTTGCGCCGCCTTGCTCACCTCGTAGCTGAAGGCCTGCAGCCCGTTCACCACCGGAACGCGGAACTCCTCCAGATGGGCCAGGTACTGGAGCGTGTGGAAGATGGCCCGACCGTTTCCCCTTTTCCACGCGGACGGGCTCATGCGATTGAAGAAGAGAGGTGCGGATCCGTTCCCGCCCGGAGGCGCGGAGGGATCGAACTGGTGCTCCGCAGCGCGCACCGGATGGTGCGGCACGCCGCGGCGCTCGAGCTCGCCGAAAAGCGGATTGAACCAGGTGGGATGCTCGTAGAAGATGGCGATCGGCCGGAAGGCGGCCATGAGGGTCTCCTTTCCCGACCCTGCCTCGCCGGACCGAAAATGAAAGACCCGCCTTCGGTCCAGCCGTCGGCGGGTCAGATTGAGCGCGAAGCCGTTTGAGTTCAGTTACCCGGGCCCGTTCCACTCCCTCCCCGCCGTGAGCGGGGACAACAAGTGCAGAAGATCAGATTCGAAAGCTTGCCGGGCATGGCCGGAAAGTACTAGGAAACGGGCGATTCGTCAAGCAGGATTTGTCGTTCCTGGAGGGAAGGCCGCTTCCCGGCGGTTGCTTGAATTCCTTTTCGGCCTAGAACAGAATGCGCCAGGTTTCCCGCGAGGCACCTGCCGGATCGCCGCACGCTCTCGGAGCTGGCTCGCCCCGCATGCTGACCTGGCTCTCTTGGTTAATTGGTGATGTTCCGAAGGTATCGCATCCGGCGATGATGAAAGGAGGTTTCATGCGCAGCAAGACAGCGGCGGGCATTTTGATGGCGGCAATGCTGGGCCTGGCGCCTGCGGTTTTCGCGGGAGAGGTGTACGGTACGATCACGGAAGGAGGCAAGCCGGTCGGCGAAGGGGTCGCGGTCGAGGCGAAGTGTGCCCAGGGAGCCTATTCAGCCAAGACCGACAAGTCCGGGACCTACCATCTGGTCACCAAGGAGAACGGGAAGTGCCAGCTGACCGTTCGCTACAAGAACCAGTCCCCGGGAATCGATGTCGCGTCCTACGATGAAGGGGTCCAGGTGGATCTGGTTCTCGAGTCCAAGGGCGGAAACTACACCGTGCGGCGCAAGTAGCGGGGCTTCCCATGTTGGCGCCAAAGGATCGCTGGGACAAGCTCGGCGTCTTCCTGCACCCGGTCGGCGGCCTGCTCACCGCCATCAGCGTAGCGGTCGTGGGGGGGGGC
>DASTZC010000242.1 GCA_035764505.1 Candidatus Polarisedimenticolia bacterium | reverse complement strand
GCCTGTATTTGGGGACTATGGATCAGGGCACCAGGCCCGCCACCGCGTGCTGGCCTGTGCGTGGGTCGACTCCGCTGACCGGGGCGCGCTGGTCCGTCCAGGACGCCCAGGTGCGGCCGAGGGAGTCGACCGTGATCCCGGCGTAGTCGCCGATGAAGCGGGAGTTGGGCCCGAACCAGAAGGAATTCGAAAGATCGGACAAAGCGCTGTCCACCCGCGTCGTCGTGCGGGAGGCCACCGTCCCCGAGGCATCGAACCTCAGCCGCGTCAGCGAGTAGCCATAACGGCACTCCTCCTGGCCGCTCGAATACGAGCGGTCCATGTAACCGACGTCCACCCGCCCGTCCGCCGCGACGGAAACCCACGGGAAGAACTGATCGTTCGGAAGAGTATTCACCGGGATGACGCTCCAGGTCGCGCCGCCATCGGTGGACCTCCCGAGGAACACATCGAGGTCGGAGAGGAAGAACCCTTGGGGATCCAGCGTTCCATTCCGGTTGTCCGCGAAGGCCACGTAGACCGTCCTCCCCGACGGGTCGCTCGGGTCGGCCGCGGTGTTGGCGTTGAAGCTCATACGGAAAAGGCACCCCTTGAGGACGTTTTCGCCTTGCGGCGAGACCGGCATGTTGTAGTTCTCGATGAAGTCGACCCTCGAGGGAGGCTGCCAGGTTGCCCCTCCGTCGCTGGAGGAAACAACCAGAATCTGGCTCTGGGCGATGGTGTTGAAGTTGACGAAGCTGACGTAAACCCTCCCATTCGGAGCGACTGCCGGATACGAATCCTGGTCCACGTCGCACATCCCGGGGAAGCTGAAGAAAGGAGCAACGCACAGGGAGCGGTTGAAGCCGCTGATCGCTCGCCCTTCGGTCCAGTGGATCCCGTCATCCGAGCTGGAGAGCATGACCGGGGATCTGAAGAAAGCCTGGTTGGGCGAGAAGACGGTCTCGAAGCCGGTCCAGGTGACATAGGCGCGGTCCCGGTAGGGGCTGCCGGGTCCCACGTCGACGGCAAGGAAGTCCTTGTCGTTGAAGAGGAGCGGGCCGAAGCCTCTCTTGGGGGTCGCGGCGTTGGTTCCATGGGCCACGGTCACCGGCGACTCCCAGCTGGAGCCGCCGTCGAAGGAGGTGGCGACGACAACGTCGGGCCCCGTAAAGCTCCCGCCGGGTCCTTCGTGATCCGCGATGGTCGCGAGGTACAGACGGCCGCGGGTATCGAAGGCGAGGGCCGGATCCCCGGTGAACTGGTATGGTTTGATGGGCGGGATGACTTCGCTCCAGCTCGCGCCGCCGTCGTAGGTGACGGAGACGGTTCCCACGACTCGAATGATGTTGTCGTTGCCCTGGTCCTTCCTTTGATAGGAGTGATATCCGGCCACGACGTTCTGCGGGTCGAGAGGATTGGCGGCGATGGTCGTTTCATTGTGTGGGGTCTCTCCGTCGCAGTCCAGGAGCATGTTCCCCTGATAGGCGCCAGGCTGCGTGGAAGCGCCGATGTCGCAGGCCGCGCCGGCGCGCGCCCCGTACCCGGAAGGCAGGGTCAGGGAGAAGAACTCGGCGATACCCGATTTGCGCGGCGCCTTCCGCGATGAAGTTCCGGCGATCGAGGGGTTGCGGTCGCCGAGCGCCAAGGCGGCAACCAGAAGCACCAGAGCGAGAAGAGGGAGTTTCCGCATGAGGATCTCCGAAAGAAGGAGGTGAGCTCCAAGAAAAAATTGGATAGGACGGAAGGCTACTTTGGGCGCGGCGATCGGGTCAAGGTGGCCTAGGTCTTACCCCGGTGGAGAATCGGGTCCGATTCCGAGGAAAGTGCTGGCTGCTTCGAAGAGAAAAGGGGGGAGGGTAACTCGAATCTCTTCAGTCGCCCAGGAGCTTCAAGTGCCTGGGAGACTTAATAGACCTCGGTCTTGAGAACCCGTTCCGGGTCCGCGTCGCCTTTGGCGATCGTGAATCGCAGCCGCCCAATTTCCCGCCCGTCCCGGGTTTCGACGATCACTCGCCAGGCGCCGGCGACATAGTTCTCCTTGGTCGCGACGCCGCGGAATCCTTCTTCGCGCCCGCCCACGATCCGGATCGGAATGCGATCGGAATCCTTCCAGGTCGCCGTGCTGTCCCGGAAGGACCAGCGCACGAACACCGTGTCGTCGAAGCGCGTCGGCGCGAAGATCGCGAAGAAGACATGGACCACGTCGCCCGGCTGGGCCACAAAGCGTCTATCGTCGTGCCGTACCTTCCACCACGATGGCACGTACGACAGCTTGAACTCGTCCCCGACGCGCTCGACGTCGTGGTAGACGCCGAGGGTCCTGGCGGCGATCGGCACCGGGGGAATCAGGCCGATCAGATACATCAGCAGGAACAACACGCTGACGGCAAGGCCCGGCGACAGCAGACTGCGGATGAGCGACGCGCGCCCGATACGGCGCCGCAGCACCGCCCCGAAGCCCGCCAGCACCGCAAGCGTCGCGGCGAATGACAGGAAAAACGTCAGCCGGCTGATGGAGCGCAGCACAATCGGAATCACCAGCGACCAGAAGCAGAAGATGCAGAGCACGTAGAACGCCACTTTGACGTCCAACCCGTGGCGGCGGACCACGTGCAGCTCGTTGAGCACGATGGCCCCGAACAGGATCACAACAAAGGCGATCGACGAGAACAGCGACGCGCTCATCAGGAAGAAGATCGAATACAGGTTCATCAGCGTGCCGAGGCAGAAGTGAAATGCCAGGCTTCTGTACTGCCACAACCATTCGAACCACCGCCACATCGGGAGCGCCTCAGGCCGGGCATCGCGTACAAAATCGACGTACAAAATGCCGCCGATGATCGTAAGGTAGACGATTTGCTGGATGATGAGCAGCGTGTGTTCCACGCCTGCGCGCGTGGCGATGACATCGAAGGCGAAGCCCGCGACGAAGAACAGCAGATTCCATTTCAGAAGGCGGCCTGCGGCGAGGCGGAGACTTTGCCGCCAGAGCGGAGCCTCGTGGTCGTCATGCTCCGTCCCGCGCATTCCCATCTTCTCCCCGATCGCGTTCAGGCCATTGAAATCCCAACCGATACTCGGGACAAACTTACAATCCAGAGGTAGGCGGTGCAAGCCTTGGGCGGAAAGAACTTGTCCGGCGAGACGCTCAGGCGGCGGCCCGCGCGGTCAGAGGGAGTTCAGGAATGCGGCGAGCCACAACACGCCCAACGTCGGCAATCACTCCTTCCCGCTGCCGCTCGACATCGGCACCGGCCACGATCCGTGGTGGTGCCACTGCTCCCTGCGTCGCCAGATAAGCCGGCCTTCTTCAAACCAGATTCGCTTGACTGGTCATGCTATTCGGGCGTACAGTGCGCCCACTCTTTCTTGCGTGATTTATTTCTTTCAATCTTTGCTGAGCAGGAACTCGTCGTCCTGTGAGCGCATTTCTCTCCCACCTTTGTGGCATTTCCGCGAACAATCATTCCAGATTGTTACGAGCGCTCGCCGGCATGTTGGTGGGATGGGTTGCCCTGGTCGGTGGGCAGATGGCCTGGGCACACCAAAACCCGGCAGGGTGTACTACCGATGCACTCTATGTGGCTCTTCTGAAAGACAAGACTTCCATCGTCAGCGGTGAAACCGCGACCTTCACCGTTATCGCACGAAACGATGACCCCACAGCCTGCGATGTCACCAACGCTAACATCGTAGTTCACTGTCCGGCGCCAGACGGAACCCCCACGGGTGCTGCAATGGTTTGCGGTCCGCCCAACGTCGATTTCCTGGTACCTTTCGCACCAATCACGCTGTGCCAAGTTGCTTGCGTTGTCACGTTCAATCCCGGAGTTATTTCGGCGCAGGCCCTCGAAGAAGAGTCCGGGATCCTTCACATCATCCCGGATTATGATTTCGCCTTCGCGTACATCCACCGAACTCTATCCGTCACCCTCAGAGTCTGCCCGGCTGAAAACGAGGATTGCACCTACTGCGGCGATGGTCTCTTGCAGCCAGGATCTGGCGAGACCTGCGACCAGACAGCGTTCCAGCCTGGCGCACCCTCAGGACGGACTTGCCGGACGGACTGCACCTTCTGCGGCGACGGTATCGTCAACGGCGGCGAGCTGTGCGACGACGGCAACAACATCGACACGGATGCCTGCGGCAACAACTGCTCCTTCCTTGAATGCGGCGATGGCATCGTGAGCCTCACAGGGGGCGAAACCTGCGATCCTCCCGGGTCCATTCCGACAGTACCGGCTGGAAACACGAACGTGTGTCGGTCCCTCGGTCCGGCTCAGTGCACCTTCTGCGGCGACGGTATCGTCAATGACGGCGAGCAGTGTGACGACGGCAACAACGTCAACACGGATGGCTGCGCCAATAATTGCGCACCGTTTGAGGCGTGCGGCGACGGCATCGTTGGCAACTCACCGGGTGAGACCTGCGATCCTCCCGGGTCCATTCCGACGACACCTGCGGGAAACAGGAGCCCATGTCGGGCGGATTGCAGCTACTGCGGTGATGGCATCGTCAACGACGGCGAATTCTGCGACGACGGCAACCACGTCGACACAGATGGCTGCCCAAATGACTGCACAATTCACGAGCCATGCATTGTGATCATCGCCAAGACCGTGGCGCCGGATGACGGTGCGAGCGGCGAAACGGCGTGTGATGGCGTGGCGGATGGGCCTTTTGTAGAGAGCGTTACCGTCGATCAAACGACCTGTGTGGTCTACCAGATCTGTGTGACCAACGCGGGTCCTGTGGAGGTTCTCAATGGAAACGGCGTCAAGGTCGGCGATCCGGTTCTCGGAGCCGTGAATCTTGACTATGGGACGATCCAACCAGGCGCGACCGTCTGCAAGCAGACGGCAGGTGTCTTTACGGCACCCAAGTGC
>DASTZC010000241.1 GCA_035764505.1 Candidatus Polarisedimenticolia bacterium | reverse complement strand
AGACCCAGCAGACCGATGCGGGCGCGGTGACCTTCGGCGGCCTGGCGGATCCCGAGGTGCGCTACCGGCAGCGCTACGCCGACCTCGCGGTGCACCCGGAGGTGCGCCGGGTCTTCGAGACCCGCGCGGAGGTGATCCGGTTCCTGCGGCGGTTCCTGGACGAGCGCGGATTCCTGGAAGTGGAAACCCCCGTGCTCCAGCCGCTCTATGGCGGGGCGATGGCCCGGCCGTTCGTGACCCACCATAACGCGCTCGACATGCCGCTCTACCTCCGCATCGCCGATGAGCTGTATCTCAAGCGGCTGGTGGTGGGCGGATTCGAGAAAGTCTATGAAATCGGCCACGATTTCCGGAACGAGGGCATGGACCGCACTCACAATCCGGAATTCACCATGCTGGAGTGTTACCAGGCCTACGCCGACTATCGCGACATCCTGGCGCTTACCGAGGCGATGGTCTCGGGCGCGGTGCAGCATACCACCGGCGGCCCCGGCGTCACGTACCAGGGCGCGGCGATCGATTTCACTCCTCCGTTCCGCCAGGTGAGCTTCGTCGAAGGCATTCGGGAGCGAACCGGGCTCGACGTCCGGGTCGCCTCCGAGGCCGAATTGCGTGCGAAGTTGACGGCGTCGGGCGTCTCCCGCGAGGACGCCCAGCTGCTCTCGGGAGGCCGCTTGATCGACCAGGTGTTCAAGGTGTATCTCGAGCCCTCGCTGGTGCAGCCGACCTTCGTGATGGATTACCCCAAGTCCCTGTCGCCGCTGGCCCGGGAGCACCGCGACGATCCCGCCCTCACCGAGCGGTTTGAGCTCTTCGTCGGCGGGAAGGAGATCGCCAATGCCTTCAGCGAGCTCAACGACCCCGACGAGCAGCGGGCACGGTTTCAGGACCAGGCCCGGCAGCGCGAGGCCGGAGACGACGAGGCGCAGCCACTGGACCACGACTACGTCCGCGCCCTGGAGTACGGCATGCCGCCCACCGGCGGGATGGGACTGGGGCTCGACCGCCTCGTCATGCTGATCACCGGCCAGCCGTCGATCCGGGACGTGATCCTGTTTCCCGCGATGCGACCGGAAGAGGGGACGCCGGAAGGACCGGCGGCGTGAGCCGGCGCCTGCGGCTGCCGTCGCCACTGGAGCGGAGCATCGCGCTTCGCTACATGCGCGGACGCAAGCAGTCGCGCTTCGCGTCGCTCAACACCATCATCGCCATCGGGGGCGTCGCCATCGGCGTCATGGCGCTGGTGGTGGTGCTCGGCGTGATGAACGGCCTGCGGGACGACCTGCGGGACCGGATCCTGGTAGCGAACCCCCATTTGCGGATCCTGACCTACGGACCCACCCTCCGGGTGGACAGCTGGCGCGAGGCACTCGATACGATTCGCGCCTACCGGGACGTCGTGGCCGCCGGACCCGAAGTCATCACCAAATCGATGATCCTGAACCAGGCCGATTACCCTGCCGCGGTGGACGTGGTCGGCTTCGATCCCGATACCGGCCGGATCGCGGTGACCACGCTTTCCCAGAAGGTCACCCCGGGGAGTCTCTCCTTCCGGACCCATGCCGACAGCGTGGACGGCGGCATCGTCCTCGGCTATCGGCTGTCGGCCCGACTCTCGGCCTACCAGGGCGACGTGGTGCGGCTGATTTCTCCCATGTCGGTCCGGCGCGACCGGGCCACGGGGAAGATGATTCCCCAGATCTGGTACTTCGAGGTCACCGGCACCTTCGACACCGGGATGTACCAGTACGACGACGGCTTCGCGGTAATGGACATGGCCACGGCCCAGCGGTTCGCCGGCCTGGGCGACGCGGTTACCGGGATCCAGATCCGGGTGCGGGATCCCTGGAAGGCGCCCCAGGTGGGCGACAGCCTCCAGAAGCGTCTCGGATATCCCTTCCGCTCCTACGACTGGCAGAGCCAGAATGCCAGCCTGTTCAGCGCGCTGCAGCTGGAAAAGCTCGCGATGGGCCTGATCATCTGTTTCGTGATGGTCGTGGCCGCGTTCAACATCATCGGCACGCTCACCATGGTCGTGGCGGAGAAGACCAAGGAAATCGGGATCCTGCAGGCCATGGGCATCACGCCCGGCGGCATCGCGCGCATCTTCCTGTCGCAGGGGGCGATCATCGGGGCGGTCGGCACCGTGCTGGGGTTGGGAGGCGGGCTCATGCTCGCGTTCGCGATCGACCGGTCGGGCCTCATCAAGATCGACCCCGCGGTGTATTTCATCGACCATCTGCCGGTGCACGTGGAGCTGCTCGACGTCGGGGCCGTGGTCCTGTTCAGCTTCCTGGTGGCCCTGGTGGCTACCCTGCATCCGTCCCGGGCGGCGGCGCGGCTCACCCCGGTGGAAGCGATCCGTCACGAATGAGCGCCATCCTTGAAGCGCGCGACCTCCGCAAGGCGTATCGCGGCGGCGACGGCGGCACCATCGAGGTGCTCCGCGGGATCGACTTCGCGGTCGAGACCGGCGAATTCGTGGCGGTCACCGGGGAGAGCGGATCGGGCAAGAGCACCCTGCTGCACCTCCTGGGCGCGCTGGACCTGCCCACCTCGGGCCAGGTGCGGCTGGGCGGCACCGCCTATGACGAGTTCGATCCCAGCGGGCTGGCGGAGCTGCGAAACCGGCGGATCGGGTTTGTCTTCCAGTTTCATCACCTGCTGCGGGACTTTACCGCCGAGGAGAACGTCGCCCTCCCGCTGCAGATCGCCGGCTCCCCGCCGTCCCGCGCGCTGGCACGGGCCAGAGACCTGCTCGGGTCGGTGGGTCTGGGCGCCCGGAGCCGCCACCTGCCGGCCCAGCTGTCCGGAGGCGAGCAGCAGCGGGCGGCGGTGGCGCGCGCGCTGGCGGTGCAGCCGGCGTTGCTGCTGGCCGACGAGCCGTCGGGAAATCTCGACGAGCAGAACGCGGAGCAGCTGCACGCCCTCTTCTCGGGGCTGGCACGGCAGTTCCAGACGGCGATGGTGATCGTCACTCACAATCGGTCACTGGCGGGGCGTGCCGACCGGGTCCTGACTCTCTCCGAGGGCGTGCTCGCGCCGGCCCTGGGGTACGGGGCCGAGGTGCTTCCCGGATGAAATGCAGCAATTGCGGCGAGCGGGAAGGCGTCGTCAGCCTCACTCAGGTGAAGGAGGGCGAGGTGCACACCTCGAGCCTCTGCGCCGAGTGCGCCGCCGAGAAGGGCATCGAGACCGGATTCGCCATGGCCGACACGCCGCTGGGCGGGTTTCTGGCCAAACTGGGCGAAAGCGCCGATCCCGATGCGCCGCTGCAGGCTGCGCTGGAAACCCGTTGCCCCGGCTGCAACGCCACGCTGCGCGATTTCCGGGAGAGCGGCCGCGTCGGATGCGCCGAGTGCTACGCCGCGTTCGACGCCCCGCTGCGCGAGCTGCTGCGACGGCTCCACGGCTCCACGCATCACACCGGGATGCAGTATGAACAGACAGCCGCGGGTTCGCCGGTCCGGATCGAGGCCGGAAAGACCGATCTCGAGCTCCGGGAGCAGCTCCGTCGCGCGGTCGAGCGGGAACAGTTCGAGCTCGCGGCCGAGCTGCGCGACCGGTTGAAGGACCGCGAATGATCGACCTCAGCCTCCTCCCCGACGGCGGGATGTCCTGGCTCGAGGCCAGCGGTCCGGGAAGCCACCTGGTGGTGTCCACCCGGATCCGGCTGGCCCGGAATCTCCGCAGCCATCGCTTCGCCACTCGGAGCGACGCCCCGGAGCGGGAGACCATCCTCGCGGAAGTCGAGCAGGCCGCCGCCATGACCGAGGGGCTCCGTCGGGCGGTCCGGTTCCGGGTGGACCGGCTCGATCTGCAGGACCGCCAGCTGCTCCACGAACGGCACCTGGTGAGCCGGGAGCTGGCGGCTCCGGAGGCGGCCGTCAGGCTCCGCCCGGCCGGCGGATTGCTGGTCCAGGATCAGGCCAGCGTCATGATCAACGAGGAGGACCACCTCCGGATCCAGGCGCTCCGTTCCGGCTTCGCTTTGGAGGCCGCCTGGGGCTTGGTTGCGACGCTGGACGCCGAACTGGGGCAACGACTTGCCTTCGCATTTCACCCTGAGTTCGGTTACCTTACGAGTTGCCCGACCAACGTCGGAACCGGGCTCCGGGCTTCGGTTTTGGTGCACCTCCCTGGGCTCGTTTTGACCAAGGAAATCAACAAGATTCTCCAGGCCCTAACCCAGGTCGGGCTGACCTTCCGGGGGCTGTACGGCGAAGGCAGCGAGGTGGTGGGCAACCTCTTCCAGCTGTCGAACCAGACGACCCTCGGCAAGTCGGAGCTGGAACTGCTGGACCACCTCGGTAAGCTGGTCCGGCAGGTGATGGAACACGAGGAGCGCGCGCGCCAGATTCTCCTGCGCGACGCGACGGCCATCCTCGAAGACAAGGTCTGGCGGGCGTATGGGCTCCTCCGGTACGCGCGCACCTTGTCGTTCGAGGAGACGATGAACCTTCTGAGCGGGGTCCGGCTGGGTGTGGGGCTCGGGCTCATCCCGAACGTCGGTATGTATGCGCTGAACAAGCTGCTGGTCTTCACCCAGCCCGCGCATCTCGCCGCCGCCCAGGGGCGGGCTCTCACCGATGACGAAGTGCCGGTGCGTCGCGCAGCATATGTCCGGCAGGTGCTGGAGGAGGAAGTGGGGCGTCGCGGGCCATCCGCACAGGCGCCTCCGACCCCGAGGTGAAACAGGAAGCATGAACGGCTACAACTTCACGGATCGCGTTCGAAAGGTGCTGCAGATGGCTCGGGAAGAGGCCGCGCGCCTCCACCACGAGTACGTCGGCACCGAGCACATTCTCCTGGGGCTGATCCGCGAAGGCGAAGGCGTGGCCGCGGCGGTCCTCACGAATCTCAACGTCGATCTCGACGACATCCAGCAGAAAATCGAGGAAACGGTCAAGAAGGGGAAAGCGGCGGCCGCGCCCGGCCCCGATCTGCCGTACACCTCGCGCGCCAAGAAGGTCCTCGAGCTGGCCATGACGGAAGCCAGGGAGCTCAATCATTCCTACGTGGGCACCGAGCACCTGCTGCTCGGCCTGTTGCGGGAAGAGAAGGGCATCGCGGCCCAGGTCCTGACCGACGCGGGCGTCACGCTGGAGCAGTCGCGCGCCGAGACGCTGCGGCTCCTGGGCAGCGACATGCCGCAGGCGTCGGCCGGCGCGGCACCCCCGACGCCGCCGGCCTCCGCCCCCAAGTCGGAAAAGAAATCCAAGACGCCGGCGCTGGACCACTTCTGCCGCGATCTCACCCAGCTCGGCGCCGAGGGCCAGCTCGATCCGACCATCGGCCGGCAGAAGGAAATCCAGCGGGTCATGGAGATCCTGGCCCGGCGCAAGAAGAACAACCCGGTGCTCATCGGCGAGCCGGGCGTCGGCAAGACGGCGATCGTCGAGGGCCTCGCGCTGCTGATCGCCAGCGGCCAGTGCCCCGACGTGCTGCGAGACCATCGGGTCCTGTCGCTGGACATGGCCGCGGTCATCGCGGGCACCAAGTACCGGGGCCAGTTCGAGGAGCGGCTCAAGGCGGTGATGAACGAGATCGCCCAGAACAAGAACATCATCCTGTTCATCGACGAGTTGCACACGCTCGTTGGCGCAGGGGCGGCCGAAGGCGCGATCGACGCCAGCAACATGCTGAAGCCGGCGCTCGCGCGCGGAGAGCTGCAGTGCGTTGGTGCCTCGACGCTGAACGAGTACCGCAAGTACATCGAGAAGGACGCTGCCCTGGAGCGGCGCTTCCAGCCGGTCTTTACCGGCGAGCCGTCGGTGGAGGACACCATCGCCATCCTCCGCGGACTCAAGGAAAAGTACGAGACCTACCACGGCATCCGCATCAAGGACAGCGCCCTCATCGCCGCCGCCACCCTCTCCAGCCGCTATATCACCGACCGCTTCCTCCCCGACAAGGCGATCGACCTGATCGACGAGGCGGCTTCCCGGCTGCGCATCGAGATCGACTCGATGCCGATCGAGATCGACGA
>DASTZC010000240.1 GCA_035764505.1 Candidatus Polarisedimenticolia bacterium | reverse complement strand
TCGTCCATCATGCAGGAAGAAAAGCCGTTGCCCCAGCCCCCACAGCGGGGCGGTCCGGAACTCTCTGGGGCCCGCCTGTCCCTGAGTGACCCCATCGGCGAGCCCCGGGCCCATGTCGTGGACCAGGAGATCGGAGAAGAGGTTCACAGCTTGATTGCGTAGTGCGGCGACGGCAGCATTGCCTGTATTGAGCGTGGGCGTATGACAGAGCGCGCAGCCGGTACTGCTGAACAGGTTTCGCCCTCTTCCAATGGACTCGGCCCCCCCTGGCCTATCGGGCGAAGGCATCGGCGCTGCGAGGAAGCGCGCGAAGAAGGCAAACTTTTCGATCGCACTGATCGCATCGAGGGGCTGCTGACCGTCGGTCTTGGTCACATCGTTGGGAACAGTATCGAACTGGCAAGTCGGGGTTTCATCCCGCTCCGTCTGAAAGAGCTCGTTGGTGATACCCATCTCGACGTTGTACGCCTCGCCGGAGAACAGCAGGAGAGACTTGTTCTGGGCCTTCCAGCCAAAACGAGCGACCGTGCCGTCGTTGCCGTTGTTGTTCGCCTGGCCGGAGATCGTATGGCCGGCGAGGACGATATTCGGCCGACCGTGAATCCTGAACGATCTCTTCATGGGTGCGTCATTGGTCTGGTTTGCGAGGATCACCTTGTCCGGGATTTGTTCGATCAGGCCTGCGCCAAAGACCGGGGTGGGAATCCTGAAGATCACGTTGCGGCGGGCGAGCTCCTGCTCGAAGTCCGGCTGCGCTAGCTTGCAGCCCGGCGCGTCCGCCCGACCGGCAATGGTGAACAGGTCGTGGACGCCGCCGTCCGGCGTTCCGTCAGGATTCCTCACGAACCTCGCCTCGCGTACAGGCCCGTTCAGCGTGATGAATGATGGAACGGTATTGGCTGCGCCCTTCTTGTTGGCAAATGCAATCTGAGGATTCACCGGCGGGCTGGTTCCACCGAGTGCCGGATGGAGATGGCAACCGCCGCAGCTGCCGAGGTTCATCGTCGGTCCCAGGCCGTCGGCGACCTCTTCCTCTTCCGCGAAATCGTCCTTGCCAGCGCTGAAAACCGCAAGCTCGGTCTTGGTCAGTCCCGCGATTGGCGCACCTGCGCCCGCGGCTCCGCCGCGCACCCCTGGATCCCGCGCTGCGGACGACGGATCGACCGAGGATGGTGTATCAACATTGGAAACGGAGCAACCGACGAAGAAACCGACGACAGCTAGCGTCGACAGTAGTTGAGTATCGAGTTTCATGGCCACTCCTTCTTCGCCAGCACACTCAGCTAGATCCCAGTGGAGTGCTCCCCGAAGTTCTGCTCAGGCGGGGAGCTTACGTTAACTGCTCGCACGGACCGACTCAAACCCGATTTTCGGGGGGTACTCAGATAGCGGCCCCCCAGGCGATCGCACGTCCTGAGCCAAATGCGGCATCGCCTGCGACGTGGTCGCCGCGTCAACCGCGGTCCGGAGCATCACCGCGCGATAGTCGTGCGGGCTCCGCATCCCGAGCGCCGAGTGCGGCGCCTGGGTGTTGTAGTCCGCGAACCAGTCACCGATCTGAGTCAGCACCGTCTCGGCGTCCCGCAGCTCGGCGCCGTCCACGTAGTCCCGCTTGAACGTCCCGATGAACGCTTCCGCCAGGCCGTTACTCTCCGGGCTATACGCCGGCGTGGTGATCGGCACGAGCCCGAGCTCGTGCGCGTACAGCACCGTCGCCGTCGCGGTGTATTGGGGACCGTTATCCGAGAGCCATTGAATCGCGTGCGGGGCTTTGAGCGTCGCTTCGCCGAACCGCGCCCACAGCGTGCGGTCCATCAGCGTCCGAATATCGGCGCCGGTCAACGGCCGCGGCGACGCGACGAACGCGGGGACTTCGCGATCGTGGCAATCAATGGCGAAGGCCACCGAGATGACCTCACCGCTCCAGCACGGGAGCAAGAAGACGTCGGAGCACCAGCGCTGATTGGAGGCCGGTTGCCGGATCTGGCCGACGTGAGGTCGCCCGTGGCGGCGATGCACCCTGGGCGCCAGCATCAGCCCGTGCAGCTGCATGACCCGGCGAATGCGCTTGTGGTTGTACCCGACCCGAAAGGTCCGGTTCACCATCGCCCACACCCGACGGTAGCCGTACGTGGCCCGGCTGTTCGTCACGGCGCGGATCTGCTGAAGCACGGTCTCGTCGTCCGCGCGGTGATAGCGACCACCAGGGCGCGCCCGCGCGACGTAGTAGGCCGTGCGCCGGGCGACCCTGAGCACCGAGCAGATCGCCGTCATCGTATACGGCGTCA
Source organism: Candidatus Polarisedimenticolia bacterium (assembly GCA_035764505.1). NCBI lineage: Bacteria > Pseudomonadati > Acidobacteriota > Candidatus Polarisedimenticolia > Candidatus Polarisedimenticolia bacterium. The sequence continues at coordinate 190 of DASTZC010000240.1, read as the reverse complement.
CCGCCCGGACTCTCTGCGCAACGACGGCGTTTTTTTTACGACCTCCTGGGCGGCACGCAGGATCTCGACCTCCATGGTCTTCCGCCCGAGCGCCCGCTCGAGTTCCCGAATCTTGGCGTACGCCTCCCGCAGCTGGCTGGCGGGCACGACGTCCTCACTCGCGTGGACCGCTGTGGTCGCCCCGGCCTCC